>NZ_SLUN01000030.1 GCF_004340685.1 Hydrogenispora ethanolica
TCAGCCTCCTTCGTATTGTAGCTCTGTTCTAAGCTCTCGCTTAGTTTAACCTACGTTTTGCGAATCGGATGCTGGCACTTCCATTATATCTAACACGGATCATGGCATCCCTTACAAGAATCGCAAGATCCTATGAAAGGATCGAGGCATCCCTTACAAGGATGGCTTTCATCCTAACAAGGATGAAGAATATCCTAGTTGGACGGAAGACCATACCTGACACGAGGGGAGATCGACTAATATATTAGGGGGCCGGGGATGGGGGACGAAGCGATGGTCCATTGGCTACGAATTGCGTGGAATGATGGAGAGATGTATATTCTGCAATGGAAACGATCATTAGTGAACAGGACAAATTCTGAAAATCCTGGAATTGGCGTTAGGAAGGATGGTCGTGCGGCGGCGGGAACGTCCCAAACCGGATACGAGTATGATGTAAAAAACATTAAATAACTGGCTTATTTGAAAAAATCGCCTTCTTTGCCTATTTTAACAAATAGGGAGGAGGTGATAAAATTGGACAATCAAATGAGCAAGCTTCGCCAAAAAATTGAAGTTGCCCGTAAAGAAATGGAAAGGTTGTGGGATTTAAAGAAACGGACTGATCCCGAAGTTTTAAGAGCCGCAGCGAAAGTCGACAAATTACTAAACGAGTATCGAAAATTACTAGAGCAAAACGCGGAAAAGTAGGAAAACGGCCGTCACCTTGAGGTGACGGCTTCGTTATTCGTAGAATGGTGAGTTCAATAAGCTGACGGAATAGCGGGGACCCTGAGATTGCTAAGCCGGTACGAATGTGGTTGAAAACCCGGATTGGGAACAAAAATAGCGGGCGGACGTTAAATTAAATATGGAGAGTGAGACCAGGCTCTCCGGGCAAATCCATACCCCCATTACCTCCTTTTTAAAACCCGGCGATTCGGTAGCAGTACCGGTCCGCCGGGTTTTGTTTCCGCCATGGGCGTGCAGAGAGGTATAACAACGACTTTATCACTGGAGAGCATTGTATAATTGATCAATAATCTTTTGTCCAGAAAGGCAAGATTCAGATGGACCGCTATCTCAAGGGCGCCCGGTCATGCCTATTCCCCAGAAAAGATAGTACCATTAGAAGCCATGTGATAAAGTCTGTCGAATCAAAAAATCTTTATGAAGTCAACTCAACTTTCGCAGATCAAATATACCAGTAAACCCTCGCAATCATAGGTAAAGCATCATGACAAGAAATCATCTTGACATATATAAAAATAAGTGATTGAGTTTCCATGTAAAAAAATAAACAAATGAATGTAAGCGATTGAGGGTCGATGGGGACTATTCCTGCCCCCACACCCCCAGGACCAAAGGGTGTAGTGGGACACCCTTTGGAATCCGCCCACTTGGAACCGAGGTTCCAAGACCTCCTCATTCATCCGGGGTTCTAGCATGTCGCCGCCATCCCTGGCATTCTGACTGGCAACCAAGTGTAGGCTTCCGTTGACGACCGCAGGTTTTTCATCCACGAAAATATGCGGCGTCCGCCTTCTTCCCTGAAGGCGGTTACTGTTTCGTAAGCTAAGGGCTCCTAACGACTTTTGAGTTTGATTAAAAACCAGAAAAGACAAAATAGCAACCGTCTCCATGGAGGGAGTCGGCGCCGCTTCTTTTCCAATGCAACGACATTATTCCCCTAGTATAGATGATTTGCGAAAATAACGAACGCTTTACCGTTTTTTCGCAAATCATGTTCTTTGAAGATAATGTCGTTGCATAGGAGGATGAAAAACAGCGGTCGAGAACGGAAGCCATGACCTGGTTGCCGGACAGATGGCCAGGGATGGCGAAGACGTTCTAGAACTGGGATGAATGAGGGAGGCTTGGAATCCGTAGGTTCTCAGCGACAGGAAGTCGCAAAGATGAGGCCCCACGGATGGATACGGCCGAATCCAACGGTTTTTTGGTTATTTTTTTACCGCTAAAAAAGTAACCCGCCGCCGGAACCGTGGGCCAAAGGAACAAGCATCCATAAGTTTTTCCCCCGCAACATTCAATATCAGTTCTGCTTTTAAGCCGTTTGTCAAGCTAACTTTCTTTTTTTCTTTTATGCTTATGTATCTATGGCTTTGTTTGCTTTGTTCTCTGCGAAAGTTGAGAAGTCAATTTTAACGACTTTATCACTGCTTTTCTAAGCTTTTGTGTTCACCCCGACCTTCGGACGGGGTTTATCACAACGCTTTTAGAAGAATTAAGCTGAAGGTGGACGTTTTGGAGAACCTTAACATAAACTAAAGGAGCTAACCCATAATCATGGGCGAACTCCTTTCCTATATCAGATGAAAAGTCTTTGAATCAGCATTCACATCCGAAAAGCCGGTTGTGAATGGCCGGATGATTGACCATTTTTATCATATGAATCAGGGAATATGTCGTAACCCATTTGGGCGCCCAAAAAACTGGTTGCGATTTTTTGAAATTAGGCTAGGGCAGACAGATAATCTGTCCGCGGTAGATGATTGAATTAACACTAAGACTGGGATTGAAGTTCACAATTTCTTCCTGGGAAACGCCGAGTTGATTCGCTAATGTATAGACGTCGCTGTCTTCTTGCATCGTATAGGCTGTTCCGCCGTAAGGGCAATAGCTCGGTTGCTGAAAGCCTGGATAGTACAATGGGCCGTAACGATAGGGTTGGTAATAGCCCGGCCTTCGATAGCGATACCGAAATCTCGGTCGTTCCCGGTCTCTCGGTCGTTCCGGTCCTCTGCGCCGTTGTTCGTCAAGCGATTCGGCAAGCCCTTCATTGAATGATTCTTCGAACGATTCGTACATGGCTGCAATTTTCACCTCACTTGCTTTTTCTACATTCTATGAGCCTGTAAAGAAATTTGCCTTAAGCCAAATGAACAAGTTTGATTTGCCCAGTATGCTTGGGTTTTAATCCGCTATGGAATGGTAATTTTTTCGGAAAGCTCACTTCAATCCGGTGGTTCAGATGTTAAAAAATCGAATCTTAAAAAGTCTTAAAAAGAACACCACACGCCCTTCATGCTTTCTACATATCCAGGGTGTATATTCAGACCATAGTCGTTTTTTCATATCATACCTCCTTACCATACCTCCTTTTTTGCCCGGTGAATTCCATCGGGTTTATTTTTTTATGCCCGAATGGCGGAAAAGTTATAACCTTCCCGGTTTGCTGGGACTTTTAAGATCGAGTTTACGGGCTCGGGAAGCTATCTATATAAGTTGAATTCAATTTCTAATATGCATCATGTCCCGTAAGCCTTCCATGATGGATAAATTGAGGAATTGAATTCAACTTATTACCGCAGTAATAGGATGAAATAAATTCCGCTTTATTTTTATTTGCATTCAGCTTTGTTAAAAGTCGTTGCATTAGGAATGCAAATCGTAGTTAAGAAATTTATTTCATCCTATCAAGTGAAAAAGCAGTTGGTTTCGCTTCAAAAAATTGGCTGCAAGAGGGAGTCAATCCATGGGTTATTTGAAGAGGCGCGGAAAATAATATTGGGTGGTTGAGCCGTATGGAGAGAAAAGGACAGGATGAACTGGAGGATTGCCAAGTTGAACTGGAAAAAGGTTCTGCTGATTGTCTTTGCTGCGGTTAGTTTAGCCGCCCTGTACTTCGCCATTCATTCTTCCCTTCATTATATGGCCAAGCATCCTGTTCCGGAAGTGAATCCCCCCGAGCAACGGCCCGCTCATAGCCAATTTTTCTGGGAAAATGATGAGAAATTTTTAAAACTGCGCGCCAGGTATCAAACCCCGGTGAGGATGGCGGCATTTCAAACTACCCTGCCGGATCCATTGCCGGGTGAAGAATATAATGTGGGGTTAGCTGCAGAAATGTTGAAAGGAACCGTGGTTCAAAGGGAGGGGATTTTCTCAATGAATCAAACTCTTGGACCAAGGACCCGGGAGAGAGGGTTTCGAGAAGGTCCGGCCTATGCGGGAGGCCGGGTTATTCGAGTCATCGGCGGCGGAATCTGTAAAATATCCACCACCCTTTACAATGTAGCTGTTTTGGCCAATTTGGAGATCATGGAGCGTCGTCCCCATGGGATGCTGGTTCCCTATGTCCCGCCAGGACAGGATGCCACGGTTTCTTATGGAACCACTGATTTTAAATTCCGGAATACCAGTGGTCAGCCGATCATGATTTGGGCCGAAAAACGAAATACCACTCTATATATGGTTTTTTATGGGAGGGCTCCGGCACCCCGGGTGATCTGGCATCATCGGGTCTTATCGCGGCGTGAGATGCCGGTCATCCGTCGCTATAATTCCCGTTTGCCCGCAGGGGAGGAAAAAATCGTTCAACCCGGAGCCGAAGGAATGAAGATCAAAAACTGGGTGATGATAAGTCGGGCCAACGGTAAAACGGAACGGAAAGAATTGGGGATAGACCATTACCAACCGATGCCGCAGATCATCGAATCCGGAAAGTAGTATGGGTTCCATCGCGCGATAATCCGAATCATAGAAAATGTTATGCCGAAATATTGATGAAACCTTGCTCATATCATCGTTTCACTTTTTTAAAGTTTAACGGTCGGGTTAACCCATGAGAATCCCGACGACGGGATAGCCCGACAAGGAGACCGGCGCGTGTTGCCGCAGAAATGCGCCGGTCAAATCCTGGCCGGCGAGATGGTTGAAATGTTTCCCCTGGACAAAGACGGTGGTGACGTCATATACGGTTTGATTCACGGCTACGTAAGCGGGCATTCCGTTTTGGCCGTTATAGCGGCTGAGTTCGGCGCGGGTGAAGCGGCGGTTGGCAGGAATCTCAGGCATCTTTTTCAGCTCCGATCATACCAGAGTATTCAGGGTCATCTTGTGCTTGCCATCCAGGTCGAGCAGACGGGTGGCGCAGGAAAGGCAGGGATCGAAGGAACGGACGATCCGGCCCGGTTCCGTCGGGTTCTCCGGCCCGGCGACACAACCCAGGAGCGCGGTTTCGGCCGGCCCACGCCCGCCCGCCTCGTCTTTGGGGGAAAAGTTCCAGGTACTTGGAGTAATGATGGTATACGATTCAATGTCCGTTCCGGCGATGGCCGCCGAGTGCAACAAGGGGCCGCGGGGCGCGTCATTGGCTTGAAATGCCCGAGATGCGACCGGCTTTTCGAGTGGGACGATATACTTGCCATGGAGCGGCAAACTCCGGATCCATTCTTTGATCCAGTCCGAGATGAGTGCCGCCTCTTCGGCCCGGGCCACGATCCGTTCCATGACGCCCAAAGCACGGGGTGGCTCAAAACCATGGGCCGGTCCGGCGATGATTTTGCGCGCCAAGGGACCGCCTTCACAAGCCATGCCTTGATAGCGAGGCGCCTTGACCCAAGTATAAGCTCCCGGTTTAGCGGGGGAAGGTTCGATTTCCGAAGCCGTTTTTTCAAACCAGCTATGGAGGATGCTTTCGGTTATCTCCGTCGCGCGGACCGGCAGCAGCGCGCCGTCCCTCCAGAGACCGGCGGGGAAATGCCCGCCGAACCGGGGGTCAAATAAGCCGAACGATAAGAAATGTCCCGGTCCGGCACCGATCCCGCGATACTCCGGATAGACCTCGGCTAACAGCTGCGCGTCAGGCAACATGACACCGTGAATGAATTCACTCACTTCTTCCAGTAAAGACTGGAATTGGATACGGCGGTCGGCGCTCGGCGGGACGGTGACTCCGGCGGCGACCAAGCCATGCTGGTGCGGGACCTTACCGCCGAAAACCGCGAGCATTTCATGGCATTTCCGGCCGGCCGCCATGGAGGCGAAATAGTGCTCGATATAGGAACGCTGCTGGGCGGGGTGGAGACGGGAAGGCTCGGGATGGCTGCTTGCCGGAACCGGAAGCGTGGCGTCGCCCATGACGGCGGCATCCAAGTAATCCGGCAGCGCCAGCAGGTAAAAATGGCGGATGTGATTCTGCAGAAACTCCGCTCCCAGCATCGCCTGTTGCAGCAGGATCATTTCCGGCGGGGCCTCGCTCCCGTACAGTTGTCCCACCATCCGGGCGGCGGTATAACCGTGGGCCATGGAGCAGATGCCGCAGATTCGCTCCGTAAAATAAACCGCGTCGGTGATCTTGCGGCCGCGCATCATGGACTCAAAACCGCGAAATTGCTCCCCCATGACTTGAGCCTCGCAAACCCTGCCGGCTGGATCGGTAAAAAGATTGATGCTTAAGAGCCCGCTAATCCGGGTGACCGGACTGAAGGTTATCTTCATCTCAGGCTTCCTCCGGCGGCTTCTTCGGCCCGCTTGCGTCGGCGCGTCCTCCCCGGCGCGGCAATTTTTCCGGCAATGGCACATCAAATGGGCTGGAGCGATCGGGAAAACCCGATTTGGTACAGCCAATGCAGGGAGTGCTTGCTTTGACCGGCCAATTCAGGTGGTCATTCCAAAGCCGGTTGGGACAGTCGGCGCCGGCCACGGGTCCCATGCATCCTAAGGAGTACATGCATTCCGCGTCGCCCGGTGCGGCCGCGAAGCAATGGTGGTCAAAATAGGAACGGCGTTGGCACAGGCTGTGGATGGTTTGACCGTAAAAAAGGGTAGGCCGCTGATAACGGTCCACTTCGGGCAGGCCGAAGCGGACCAGGTGGTAAAGGGTTCCGATGAACCAGTCGGGGTTAACCGGGCAACCGGGAACATTGATGACCGGGCGGTCCTGAATCAGTTCCCATACGCCTTTGCTGCCGGAAGGGTTGGGACGGGCCGCCGCAGGGCCGCCGAACGCGGCGCAAGTTCCCACCGCCATGATAAACCGGGATTTGGGAGCCAGATAGTGAAGGAGCTCCTCGCTGGTAAAAACGGACCCGTCGTTTTGAAACGGAATGACATACCGGCCCTGACCGGCCGTAGCGATTGCGCCCTCCACCGCCAGGATGAAATCACCCGCTTCCGCCGTTTGAAACAGCATCTCGCGCGCCCTGGTCCCTTGGTCCGGCATGAGCGCGTTCCAATATTTGACCGCCACCAAAGAACAGAGGATCTGGCTCAGTCCGGGCGCAACCGAATTCAGAAGCGAAATCGAATCCCCGGAACAAGCATTGGCCTCAAACCAGACCAGAGCGGGTTTTGGAGCGGGTGAAAAAAGATCCCCCTCCGAGTATCGGGCCAAACCGTCGCTACCATCCGGCCGGCCCCTACGGATATGACAGAAGTTTTGAAATGAATCGGGATGAGCCATAATTCCTCCGGCGAAACCATACAATGGATAATAAATGGTATGCTGCGAGAGGCAATTTTAGCGAAGGAATGTTCGAAAATTGCGGGAAATTTGCATTATCGGCATTGGCAACGAAATTCGCGGCGATGACGGGGTGGGTCCCGCCGTGGTACGGGAGTTGCAAAAAGGGGCGTTGAGCCAGCAAGCTGATTTTTTCGATCTCGGCGGCAAGCTTTTTGAGATACCGGATCTGGCGCGCTCCTATCCCTCGGCCTTCATCGTGGATGCCTTGCCGCCGGCAGGCGACCCCGGCACGATAACCTTCATTCCTTGGCACAAACGGTGGAAGGAGCCAGTTGCCCGGTATTCGCTCCATGACTTGGATTTAATATGGCAAATGCAAATGGCCGGCGATGATGCCGAAAAAATTTGGTTGGTTGGGGTTGAAATTGCCTCGCTCGAGTGGGGTGTATGCCTTTCACCGGAACTGAATCGAAAATTGCCGGATATTATCAGGACAATAACACGCCAGATTCACTCTTTATTGGAGGAATGAATGGCAAGCGGATCCGCTTCGCAGGAATTCCGGCATTGTCCATTTGTAATATAAAGGAAATTGCGGCTTTTTGGAGAATGTTTCCATTAAAACAATATGGAGGTTTAGCGATGCTGGATAAAATCATTGCCGAGGGCGAAGCGGTCCGCAAGAAATGCGTAAAGGATGGAACCTATGGGGAATACCTTGCCGGAGAAGCGTATGAAAAATGGATCGCCAAAGGAATCATTTATCTGGAGAAGAACCATCAAGGAGAGACGATAACCAAAAATTTTCTCGAGGCAACGCAAAGCCGTGCCGGGGAATCCATTTCCAATTATGAGAAAATGATGGGCATTTTAAAAGCAATCCAAGAATTTGAGGAATAAGTCGCACCTTCGGGTGCTCTTTTATTGCAAAAAAGGAAAGGGCGTAAGCCGGCGAAATCCGGGGAATCATCCGGCATGAAAAGAATTTGGGACTTGCAATTCGGTCGATGGGATGAAGGAAAGGCCGATTTTATGGAGAATATTCAGCAATTATTATTATTGGACACGTAATGGCGAATCACTCATTATTTTGAAATTTTTGGAATTGTGAGAGAACGGAAGCTCTTTTTAAAATATGCCAGGGAAAAATATTATGTCAAAGTGGTTGTTGCTTTTCGTCGGTTTTTTGCTCTTTGAGGGTTGGGCCGCCGCGGCGCCGGAGGTCGTGCGAACCCCCCTCGCCGTCCCGGGGATCGGAACGGTCCACCGCTATCGGATCGGCCGGAATGTCACCATCGGGGTCAATTTTAATTTAGAATTACTGTGCATCGCCACGGCGGCCGGCAGCGGGTTTACCCACCCGGGATACGGCGCCGTTCAAAATGAAATCCGTGATCAGAGCCAGGCTTATTACAGCATGTTTCAGACGATGCAAAGCGCCCTGGCGATGAATGATTTGTCCTTGCGGATGATGGCGCTTCCGGCGCGGAAGTTCAGCACCCCCATTCTGAGTCGAGTTTTAAACCGCGGCCAGATTTTATCCGGGACATTCGGTTATCAGACAAGGCCTTCCGAAAAGCTGGCGGATTTCCCATTAATCGGCACACTGCGGAGCTTTTATCGGGAAAGCGATTCGGGACGTTTTTTCGCCCAGTTGCTTCCCGAATATAATCGCATCACGGATCGTTTTGTTGTAAGGTTTAAAGCCCATTATATCGGGCAGCTCGAGGATTTCTTCGGGGTCGATGCGGGTCAGAACCGTTTTAACATCATTTTGTCGCCGCTGTATAGCGGGGGAGGAGCTTTATACCTGATCAACCGGCAAGGCACAACCACCCATTTCGCCATCATTAATCCCTGCTTGCCACGGGCCCGGATCCTTCGGTTGTTATATCACGAAACGGCTCATACTTTCTTAATGCCGCTGCTCCAGCGACGGATGAGCCTCCTGCGGAGGTACAGGATCTATCAGAATGCTCTGAACCCGGAGGTTGACGGAGTGGTGCGCAATAATTTTTATAGTTTGATGAATGAAACCTTGGCTCGGGTCATCACCGCGAGCATGATAGCGCAGTATCAAGATGGCGCCGCCGCAGAACAGCTTATCTTGAGAGAAAAGAATTCCGGCTGGAAAAACATTGACGAACTGTATTCCCTGGTTCAGAATCAATACCTGACTCAGCGGGAGCGGTATCCGACTTTCGACGATTTTCTGCCGGTCATTTTTCGGTACTTGAAAGTCAAAAGCACCGGAGAATCATTCGATATCGGGCCGCCATTCCGGACAGCGCAACCAATTGTCATGGCCAAAACCCATCCGGCGAATGGCTGAGCGCCCGGGTCAGCACATTCGTCTTAACCCTTGGAAACCTTGTTGCGCTCTGAGAACGGAGGGAATGAACCGAAAATTTGGTTCATGGGAGAACTTCTGGAACAAAACAGGCGGGCCAACGTTGAAAGAATTAGAAGCGTTGTGAAAAACCCTGTCCGAAGGCCAGGGTGAACACAAAAGCTCAGAAAAGCAAGTGATAAAGTCGTTTTTTAGTCCATTGGAAGGATGATTTCCAAATTTGAGGACTTTATCACATGGCTTTTAGGAGAGTTAAGACCAGACTCTTCGAAATGTTCATCATGGATCCTCCTTTTCAAAGTCCGGCGACTGGGCAAAATACCATCGTCGGACTTCTTCTTTTTTCATATTTTCTACTCTGTGCAGCTGAGGGCGAAAATGACATGGATTGGCTGCTTGACAATGGCAAGGGACGGGGGTACATTAATTTCATAGAACGTATTCGGTGAATTTGTTCACCGGAACAGAAGGGACGGAGGCCAGGATATGCGAGACAAATACGCAAGCTTGTTTGAGGAGACTGCCATCGGCACATGCCGGCTGAAGAATCGTTTTGCGATGGCGCCGATGGGTCCGTTGGGGCTTGGCGACGCCGAAGGCGGCTTCAATCAACGGGGGATCGATTATTATGTGGAGCGGGCCCGCGGCGGTACGGGCCTGATCATTACCGGAGTCACCTTTGTGGATAACCGGATCGAGCAGCATGATATGCCTAGTGTCCCTTGCTCCACCCATAATTCGGTTCATTTTATCCGCACCGCCCGGGAGTTGACGGAGAAGATTCATGCCTACGATTCGAAGATCTTTTTGCAGTTGTCCGGCGGATTTGGCCGGGTTACCATTCCGACGAATTTGGGAGAGCATCCGCCGGTGGCGCCTTCTCCCATCCCCCACCGCTGGCTGGATAAAACCTGCCGGCCGTTGACCCGGGAGGAGATCCACGAGATTGTGGTGCAGTTCGGGAAAGGCGCCTTCCATGCCAAGCGGGCCGGATTCGACGGCGTTCAGATTCATGCGGTGCATGAAGGCTATTTGCTGGATCAGTTCGCTATCGCCCTGTTTAATCAGCGCGATGACGAATACGGCGGGAGCCTCGAAAACCGCTTGCGGTTCGCGCGGGAAGTGTTAATGGAGATCAAGCGGACCTGCGGGGCCGATTTCCCGGTCACGTTGCGTTACAGCGTCAAAAGCTTCATCAAGGACTGGCGGGTCGGCGCGTTGCCGGGCGAAGCATTCAGCGAAAAAGGCAAGGACGTTGCCGAAGGCATCGAGGCTGCCAGGTTGCTGGCGCAATACGGCTATGACGCGCTGGATGTGGATGTAGGGTGTTATGATGCTTGGTGGTGGAACCATCCGCCGATGTACCAGGAGAAGGGGTTGTATATTCCCTACGCCAAAATGGTACGGGAGGCCGTCGACGTGCCGGTGATCTGCGCGGGACGGATGGACGATCCCGAACTGGCGCTAAAGGCTCTCAACGAAGGCGCGTGCGACATCATCTCCCTGGGACGGCCGCTGTTGGCCGATCCAGAGTATGTGAATAAATTGGCGGCCGGCCATACCGCCGCGATCCGGCCATGCATTTCTTGCCAAGAAGGCTGCATGGGACGCATTCAGGAATATTCGGCGCTCAATTGCGCCGTCAATCCGCAGGCCTGCCGCGAACGTTCGGAGCGTCTGGTGCCCGCCCCGCGCCAGAAACGGATCCTGATCGTCGGCGGAGGGGTAGCCGGCTGCGAGGCTGCCCGGGTGCTGGCATTGCGCGGCCATGAGCCGGCGGTTTATGAAAAAACGGACCGGCTCGGCGGGAATCTGATCCCCGGCGGCATGCCTTCCTTTAAGGAGGACGATCATGCCCTGGCGGCCTGGTATGCCCATCAACTGAAGCAACTCGGCGTCGCGGTGCACTTGAATGCGGCAATGGATGCCGAAGCCATCCGCAATTGGGGGGCGGACGCGGTGATCGTGGCGACCGGCTCGAATCCCAAAATGGTAACGCTGGAAGGGGCCCCGCTTTATCCCGCCGCCGACGTACTGTTGGGAAGAGTAAAAGCCGGGCAAGACGTGGTGGTGATCGGCGGCGGACTGGTCGGCTGCGAGATCGCACTCTGGCTCCGCGAGCAGCAAAAAACAGTGACCATCGTCGAAACGCTGCCGAAACTATTGGCCATCAACGCCCCGTTGTGTCACGCCAACAGCGACATGCTGGCGGCACTGATCCCCTTCAAAGGCATCGACGCCATCACTTCCGCCAAGGTAACCGGCTATGAGGACGGTTCGGCGCTGGTGGAAACGGCCGACGGGACGCGGCGGGTCAAGGCGGACACGGTCATCGCGGCCATCGGCTACCTGCCGGAGAATACGCTCTACCAAAAACTGCGGCCGGAGCTTCCAGAGCTATATCTGCTGGGCGACGCCCGCCGGGTCGCCAACATCATGTATGCGATCTGGGACGCTTACGAAGTGGCCAGCCACATTCAGTAGGCGGGAGGCGGACTTCTCATTTTTAAATTTTCCACAGGATGATCTTAGGATTCAATAGACTTGATCCCAGGGCTTTTAGTATAATGGTCACTGTAAAGGAGGGCCTTCATGGCCAAGCGGTTGACCAATCGTACCAAGCAGGCTTTATCCACTAAAAACCGGATTTATCAGAACGGGGTCAAGCTGATCGAAAAATACGGCTATGAGAATGTGACCGTCGATCAGATTGCCAAAAAGGCCGGGGTCTCCGTCGGTACCTACTATCATTATTTTCAGTCGAAGTTCGACTTGTTCGTGGAGATCTACCGGCACGGCGATGAATATTTTAAAGCCAAGGTTCCCGAGCTTTTGAAGCAGTATGCGAGCTGTCCGGACAGGGTGAGCGCCTACTTCGGCCTTTACGCCCAGCTGGCTATCGATGACGGCCTGGAGATGGTCAGGAATCTCTATGTACCCACCAACAAAATGTTTATCAGCCATGGCCGGGCCATGCAAGATTTATTAACCGGCATCCTGCGGCAGGGGCAGGAAAGCGGCGAAGTCTCCGGCAGCGTTCCCCCCGAAACGATCACCGAACGGCTTTTTGTTGCCGCACGAGGTGTCATTTTTGACTGGAGCCTGCATGATGGGGAAAGTGATCTCATTGCAGACATGAAGGATATGATCCAAAGACTGCTGCGTACGTATCTTTGAAACGCAGCCGCTGGACTCGCCGGTAATAAGGGCGGGTCTTTCTTTTTGGGAAAATGAAGGGGGATTTTGACTGGCGCAACCCGCAGCAATGAAGGTTTCTTGGTTTCTCGCGGCTTGCCTTCGTACTTGAAGACGGCCGTTTTTTATTGCCGCGAAGGGGATGCCGGTTTGGTTTCAATCGTGTTAACGGAGTCATTGGTTATTCAGGAGTGAATGGTCCGGCCCGATAATCATCCAGTGGGCAATGCGCAAAAGCCGCGCGGCGCCCCGGCGCCGTTCCCGCGCCGCCGGATTTCGGTCCAAAATGATTGAACTGCGGTACCGAGCTTTGTTAAAAATCGGGATCCAATAGGATCCCCTTTAAAACTTCAAGGAGGATCAGAATTGATGCAATGGAAAGTCTGTAACGCGAAATCGTTTCGCGCCCGGGCGATCGGAGTGGTATGCCTGGTCTCGCTGCTTTGTCTGGCTATCGCTTCCGGAATCAACTATTATGTTTCCTATCACGCGCTGATGGACGAGTCGGAGCAAGCCCTGACCGAATCGGCCGGCAAATTCGCCGCCACCATCAACGGCTGGCTCACGACGCAAGGCAAGGTGGTCGAGGAGATCACCGCCGATCTCGAGTTCAGAAAAGATTTGGACCCCCGGGGCTTGGTGGAGTTCTTCAAGATGAAACTCAGGGACAATCCCGCGTTTGGCAACGTATATCTGGGGCTTTACGATAAGCGGTTTATTAACGGCACGGAATGGGTGCCGCCGGCGGGTTACGATCCTTCCCAACGCCCCTGGTTCCAGCAGACCATCGCCAAGGACGGCCTGACTTTCACCGACCCGTACCAGGATATGATCACCCGGAAGATGACGGTGACCGTCGCCAAGCCGTTGCGGTGGAAAGGCACCGTGGTCGGAGTGGTGGGGGTCGATATTTATGTCGATTTCCTGACCGATTTGGTGAAAAACGCCAAACAGGGCAAGGCCGGCTATGCCTTTCTGCTGGATGCGGGGCACAATTTCCTGGTCCATCCCTTCCCGGAGTTCCAACCCCGCGAAGACGGCTTCAGCAAGCTGGACACCGTCTTGAACGGCAGGTTCGGAGCGGTCGCCGAGCGACTCCGGGGACGGCAGGCGCTCATTACGATCCAGCAGGATTATGACAAGGTGTCAAAGTATTTCGTGATGGCCCCGGTCCCCGAGGTGGGCTGGACTTTCGGCTTTGCAGTGCCGGTGGCCGAATTCGCCGCCAAACTGAACGGGCTGATCATCGGGTTTTTGATCGCCCTGGCCGTCTCGCTGATCGTGGGCGTGGCCCTGGCCTCGTTATTCGTCAGCCAGCTGGTGCGGCCGATCCGCAAGCTGACCGCGGCCGCCAAACAGTTGACCGTGGGCGATGTGGCAGTCGAGATCCGGGCCGATAGCCGCGACGAAATTGGCGAGCTGGCGGAGGCTTTCCGGGTTTTGGCCCAGAGCATCCGCGAACAGACCGAATTGGCCAACCGGATCGCCGACGGCGACCTGGCGGTGGAGGTCCGGCTGAAATCCGAGCACGACCAGCAAGGCCACAGTATGCAGAAGATGGTCGAAACCCTGCGGGAGCTGGCGGCCACCACCAATCAATTGACCCAGGCGGCGGCGGCCGGCCAGTTGAGCGTCAGAGGCGAGGAGGGCCGTTTCAAAGGCGTCTATGCGGAGATTGTGTTGGGAATCAACCAGACCCTGGATAGGGTGGTCCGGCCGCTGAATACCGCGGCCCAGTATGTGCAGAGAATCGGCCGCGGCGATATTCCGGAGCGGATCACCGAGACCTATCCCGGCGACTTCGATGAGTTGAAGCAGAGCATTAACGCCTGTATCGACGGGCTGGAGGCGGTCAAGGAATGCAACCGGGTGTTGCAATCCCTGGCGGTCTACGATTTCACGGTGCCATTCACCGAGGAGGGGCTGGGCATTTACGGCGACATGGCCGCGGCCATCCAGGAGCTCCGACTGCGGCTCATTCAGATGCAGACCATCTTCCAGCAGATCGCCGCCGGCGATCTGCAGCAGCTGGAGACATTGCGTCAGGCCGGGAAACGGAGCGAGCAGGATCAAGCTTCGCCGGCGCTCATCCGGATGATGGAGACGATCCAGGCCATGGTCGAGGAGACGCTGCGCCTTTCCGCCGCGGCGGTGGCCGGACAGTTGGAGTCCAGAGGCGAAGCGGAGCACTTCACCGGCGAATACCGGCGGGTCATCGCCGGGTTCAATCAGACCCTGGACGCCATCGTCGCCCCCTTGCGCGAAGCCCAACAGGTGTTGCAGCGGATGGCGGTGAACGATTTCACCGTTCCCATGGACAGCGCCAAATATCAGGGGGCGCTGCAGAATTTGGGCGACGACATCAACCTGGTCCGCGACCGGCTGCTGACCATTCAGGATATCGCGGTCCGGATCGGGAAAGGGGATCTGAGCAAGCTGGCGGAGTTTCGAAGCATCGGCCGGCACTCCGAGAATGACCGCTTGCTTCCTTCCTTCATCGCCATGATGGAAGCCATCGCCAATCTCATCGCCGAGGTGGAACGGCTGACCGGCGCGGCCGTCAACGGGGAGCTGAAAGCCAGAGGCGACGTGGCCCAGTTTGAGGGCGGCTACCAGAAGATTGTGGCCGGTTTCAACCGCACGCTCGATGCGGTTATCGAACCGGTGCACGAGGCCTCCGCCGTTCTGCAGGAGATGGCCGAGGGCAATCTGGCGGTACAGGTCAGTGGCGCATACCAGGGCGACCATGTCCTGCTGGCCCAGGCGCTCAATCATACGATAGCAGCGTTTCACCAGGTTTTGACGGAGATCGGCCATGCCGCCGACCAGGTGGCTTCGGGCGCTCAACAGATCTCCGATTCGGGCCAGGTTCTTTCCCAGGCGGCCGCCGAGCAAGCCAGCACCGTGCAGGAGATCACCGCCACCATGACCGAGATTGCGGCCCAGACCCGGCAGAACGCCCAGAACGCCAACCAGGCCAGCACCATTGCGGCCGAATCCCGGGAACACGGCATCCAGGGCGACGCCGAGATGCGAAAGATGCTGGAGGCCATGACCGGCATCAACGAAGCCTCGGAAAGCATCTCCAAGATCATCAAGGTCATTGACGAGATTGCCTTCCAAACCAATATTCTCGCCCTGAACGCCGCGGTCGAGGCGGCCCGGGCCGGGCAGCACGGCAAGGGCTTTGCCGTGGTGGCCGAGGAGGTGCGCAACCTGGCGGTGCGCAGCGCGAATGCGGCCAAGGAGACGACGGCCCTGATCGAAGGCTCGATGCAGCGGGTCCAGGCCGGAACGCAGATCGCCCAGCAGACCGCCGCCTCCCTGCAGCAGATCCTCGACGGCTCCACCCGTACGGCCCAGCTGCTGGCGGAGATTGCCGCGGCCTCCAATGAGCAGGCGACCGGGATCGCCCAAGTCAACCAGGGGATCAACCTGGTGGCGGATTCCACCGGGACCAACACGGCTACGGCCGAACAGAGCGCTTCCGCCAGCGAGGAGTTGGCCGGCCAGGCCGTTACCTTGCGCGGCATGGTCGAAAGGTTCCGGTTGAAAAATTGAGCGCCGTCCGCCGCCGCTCCGCCCGGGAGCCGGTTCCGGCCGGAGCGGACCCGGGCGCGCCCGGTGGCGCTATTCCTTGACAACCAGTCCCATCAGCCGCGCCAGCGCGACCGCCTGGATCGGAGCGACGATGGCGCCTTTCAGGTCTTCGAGGCGGATGCCGATCCCGTCGATCTGGCAGTCGCTCAGATCGATCCCTTTCAGTCGCGCTCCGGACAGTTGCGCCTGCCGCAAGTCGCAGTCTTGCAAAGCGGTCTTGACGAAGCTGGCTCCTTGAAAATCGGCCGCCGGCAACAGGCATTTCGCGAAGCGGACCTGCTCCAGATCGGCGAAACGGAAAAAGCCGTAGCTCCCGTCGCAGCCATCGAAGACCACATGGCGCAGGGTCGCGCCATTCAGGTCGATCCCTACGGCCTGGCAGCGGAGAAAGACCACCCGGTGCAGGATGGCTCCGCTGATATCCAGGTTTCGCAGATCGCAATCTTCGAACCGGACATCGGTCAGTTCGATCGCTTTCAAGGCGGTCCGCTGAAAAGCGACCTTGCGGAAGAGCGTCTGCCGGAACAGGACGTGGTCGGCCTGTTGATCCCGGATCGCGGCGCCGGTGACGCTCCCCGCCGTGAAGCAATCCTCGGAGCGGATGCCGCGCTCGAAAGCGGGATACTCCTGGAGCTCGGCGGGGAGTCGCGGCGGTGTAATTTTGCAATCAGTTTTTGAATCACTCATGGTTCGTCCTCAAAATGGATCAACGGACCGACGGCCGGTCTGGTTCCCCACCGCCCCATCCGACCAACCGGGCCTTGGTTTGCACGCCCGGCGACACGGCTAAATTGTCGAGTCGCCGGTTTTTTTTCCGCTTGCCGCTCGCTCGCGCTTATTTCTTGGGAAGCGGCGCTTTTGGAGCGTTCCCGGGAGCGCGGCGCGGCGGCGCCGCTTTGCGCTGGTTCCGGAAGACCTCCTCGACCGATACGTTCATCTCGGCGCTGGCTTTTTTCAACGCTTCGATCAGCGAAGCGCTGAGGTCTTTTTCATCCTTGAAGCTCATGCGGATCCCTCCTTCGATCTCATTATCGTCATCTTCCGCCCTCCGGAACAGGATGAAACGCTCCGGATCCACCCGCTGTAGTTACTCCGCCCGCAAACGGCAAGACCTTATCCACAAAAGGAGTTGCTTGGGCGACAGGAGGAAGCGCTTCACCGGCAGACGATTGAGCGGCGGCTGTCGCCACAGTTGCTTCATCCGTTGAAGGAGTTGCTTCATTCACCAAAGGAAGTGCTTCATTCACAAATGATCGAGCGGCGTTCATTGCCACAGTTGCTCTATTCCCAAAAGGCAGAATCTTAACCACAGAAGGAGTAGCTTGATTTACAAAAGGAACTATAGCAGCCGTCGCCGTGGTTGCTCCCGCCAATGCCGTTGCCGGACGAACCGGCGGAAATATTTCTCCCGGCCAAGGGGCGGTGTCAAGCACGCTACCCCGTCTAGCGGAGGAAGAAGATCATCCGCGCAGCCCGCCAAGGACTCCGGTTGCGGGAGAGGGTGGGTACGTGCGTCGCAAGTTTCCGGGTGATGCGTATGTTCAGGATAGGAATGGGGAGCTTATTGGAAAAGGGGGAGGAGCGCGCTTTTTCGAACGGTTGGGGAGCCGCGGACGGCAAGTTGATGCCGATTCGCGAATGGAACGGGCGAATCCCGAATACCATGAAGGGAAAGATGGGATGATGCAGGAGATTGACTGGGAATCAGCCATTAACGTGCGGCGTTCGACCTGGAGCTACGAGAAGCGGCCGGCTTCGCGGAGGAGCTGGCCATTCTCTATGCGACCAGTCTGGGGCCTGCCACTTGCTGGTATGGCCATTAAATGCTGGCCGAATTGGAACGGCTCATGCCGCAGCTTGGGACCGAGGCGGCATCGGCGAAGCCACGGTACGGTTACGGCCAAGGAACCGTTCCCGGCGAAAGGGCCATTTGTATTTCAATTTGAGCCCTGAGAATGAGCTGGAAAAAGGAAGGGAGCGCTTACTTTATTAGGATGTTTTTTCTTGGTTCCATGGATGAGCGGCAGGATTTTATAGTTCGGCGGCGAATGTTTCCATTATCATCCATTCCGATAGAAAAATGGGGGAGCGAAGTTGACGACGATAACCAAAGAGGAGAAAAAGGCCGAATTCGATAGGGCCATCAGTGTCATTGCCAAGGTGGTCAGCGAGATGAAGCAGGGGGACAATAAAGTGATCGAGTGTCCGATCTGCGGCGGCGAGCTGGTCGTCTACCGGCCTTACCGCAAGAAGCTGGCGGCCAAGTGCCACACCGATTACTGCATCAAGATCGTGAGCTGAGAAGTTTCAGCGCGGCGGTTTCCGGCGTAAATTTTGAACGGCCTCATTCATGACAGGAATGAGGCCGTTTTATTAGCTGGGATGAAAGCTTTGTTTCGGACGGGCTGCGGCCTACTTGAAAAAGATCAGCGTGATCAAAAGGAAGGTCGGGATCAGGATCAGGCCCGAATAGAGCATATATTGGAAGAAATGCGGCACTTTCATGCCCTGTTCCTCGGCGATGGACTTGACCATGAAGTTGGGGCCGTTGCCGATGTAGGTGTTGGCGCCCATGAAGACCGCTCCGCAGCTGATCGCCCGCAGCAGATTGGGATCGATCCCGGCGACGGTTTGCGCTCCGGCGTGACCGGCCGCGGTGACGCTCGCCGCCAGCGATGAGAAGGTCAGATAGGTCGGGGCGTTGTCCAGAAAGGAGCTGAGTCCGCCCGTCAGCCAAAAGAACTGCCAAGGCTCGGTGATGCCTAAAGATGCGCCCTTCTCGGCCAACAGCATCAGGAGCGGCACCATGGTCACAAAGATCCCGGCGAACAGGACCGCCACTTCAATAATGGGATTGAAGGTGAACTGATTGTCCGACCGGACCTGTTTCCCTGTAAAGACGAGCGAGAGGATTGTGGCGGCCACCATGATCAGCTCGCGGTAGGGCGTCTTGGCTCCGAAGACCGCCAGGACCACCACCAGTAGAAAGAGCAGGTTGATCTTGCCCTTGATGGTCAAAAGCTCCTTGCGGGCAATATCCTGGATCAGATCCAGATAGTTTTCTTTCTTAAAGGCGATGCTGTCCCAGATATAGAAGACGGCCAGCACGATGCCCACCGCAGTCAGCCACTCCGGGAAGAGCCCCAGCGTCCAGGTGAAGGGGACACCGCGCAGATAGCCCAGGAACAACGGGGGATCGCCGAGCGGTGTGAGACAACCGCCGAGATTGGAAACGACAAAGATGAAGAAGACCGGGATATGTATCGTATGGCGGCGCTCGCTATTGGTCCGCAGCATTGGCCGGATTAATAGCATGCTGGCTCCGGTGGTTCCGATCACATTGGCGATCACCGCGCCGATCAGTAAAAAGACGGTGTTCACCAGCGGAGTCGCTTTTAAGTTTCCCTGAATCAGGATCCCGCCGGAGATAATAAACAACGACGCCAAGAGGACAATGAAGGATAGATAATCGTAAAAGGTCGCCAGCAGTTCCGAGGGGAATTTTACCACCAGGAACAGGAACACCGGAAGGCTGGCGACGAAGGCCACAATCCCCTTGTTGCGGTTCTTCTCCCACCAATGCGGCAGCGCCAGCGGCATCAACGCAATCAGCAACAGAATGACCACAAACGGGACACAAATATAAAAAGGAATTGATTCTTGCGACATAAATTGCAACCTCCATGTAAACATTTGGAGTAGACTTCGAGATAATTCCGGGTTTTCCTCCGCAAAGATCTTCAACATTCCGTAAACAAAGCAGAAACTTGCCGCAAATTGTCGATATTCGCAAGGGTAATGAAATGTTGCCGGGAAAAAAGGATTTCCCGGAACGAGCGCGAAATGTCGAAATGTATGGCAACCCATTATAGCGGTTTATCGGCATCGCTGATTCTATCATTGGAGAAACGACGGAGAGGAGCTTTCACAGTTATGGAACCGATTCGGTTGGGAGTCATCGGCTGCGGCATCGCCGCGCGCATTCTGCACTGGCCGGCGTTGCAGCAACTGAAGGAACAATTTACGATTCAGGCGGTATGCAATCATACGGAACCCAAGGCGAAGGATTTCGCGGCGCTGGTCGGTGGCGTTCCCTATTTTACCGACTATCAAAAGCTGTTGGAGGATCCCGCTATCGAAGCGGTGGCGATCCTGCTGCCGGTTCATCTGAACGCGCAGGCGGTCAAGGATGCGGTGCGCGCCGGAAAGCACGTGATGGTCGAAAAACCGCTGGCGGCCAGTTTGGAAGAGGCCAAAGAACTGGTGGAGCTGTCGCGGACCTGTCCCCAGGTGACTTTGGTGGCGGAGAATTTCCGTTACCGCCGCCTGTTCGACAAAGCCGCCGCTTTTTTGCAGGACGGGACGATCGGCGCGCCGTATGCAGTGTTTTGGAATTGCTTTAAGCACATGACCACCGATAACCAGTACGCCCAGACCCAATGGCGGATCCGGCACCGTTATCCGGGCGGCTTCATCACCGACGGCGGGGTCCATAATATGGCGGCCCTGCGGGATCTCTTCGGAACGCTCACCGTCACCGCGGCATTCGCCAAGTGTATCAATCCGGCCATTGGTGAACTGGATTCGTTGAGTTTTCAGTTTAACGCCGCCCATTCGGTCCAAGGCGTCTTCAATATCTTTTTCAGTTCCAACAGCTATCTTGAAGACCGCTTACTGATCATGGCGCAAGAAGGCTGCATGATCATTGAGAATAATACGCTGACCGTCAAACGGAACGGCCAAACGGAGTACGAGGAGCAGTTCGCGGAAGACAAGGGTTATTTCGAGGAATATCAGGATTTTTTCCAGGCGATCCGGACCGGTTCGCCGGTGAAGAGTTCCTTCGCCGAAGCCTACGCCGATCTGGAAGTGATCATCAGCGCCCTGGATAAGGCAGCCGCGGCTCCGGCAGAATAAGCAGTGCCGCCGGGGTGCGTTTGCGGACCGCTCCGGAACTGAACGATGTATCTAACCACGGAGTAGTAGCAAGGAGGATAACGTATGAGACTGGGTACCTTTCGACTGTCAAACGCTTCATTCATCGGCGTCCTGGATGGAAATGACGTCATCGATCTGGCCGCCGCTGCCGCCGCGCTGCCAAGATATAGGGAGGCGCAAACCGCTTTTTCGGACATGCGGACCACGCTGGCTTCGGTTGAGACGATCCGGGGACTGCTCAAGGAGGGGCCGGTGCTCGGCCCATTCAAGCGCCCGCTGGACCAACTGAAGATCCAAGCGCCCATCGCCAACCCCAACAAGATCATCTGCATCGGCCTGAACTACTTGGATCACGCCATCGAATCCCACGCCGAGGTCCCGACCGAACCGGTCATTTTCACCAAGTTCCGGACCTCGATCACCGGACCGGGTC
The DNA here is from genome assembly GCF_004340685.1 of Hydrogenispora ethanolica. NCBI lineage: Bacteria > Bacillati > Bacillota > Hydrogenispora > Hydrogenispora ethanolica. Next base: position 21,706 of record NZ_SLUN01000030.1, read on the forward strand.
AGCCCATCCGGCTGCCCCGCATCTCCAAAACCGTGGATTATGAGGCAGAGCTCGCGGTGGTCATCGGCAAAACGGGCAAACGCATCCCGGAGGAGGAGGCCATGGAGCATGTGGCGGCCTACACCGTTTTTAATGACGTGAGCGCCCGGGATCTGCAGAACCGCGGCAGCCAATGGACCAAGGGAAAGGCGCTGGACACCTTTGCGCCGCTCGGCCCGTACCTGGTGACCCGGGACGAGATCGCCGACCCCCACAACCTGGCTATCAAGCTCGAACTGAACGGCAAGTTAATGCAGAATTCCTCCACCAGCCAGCTGATCTTTAAGATCCCCCAGCTCATCAGCTTTCTCTCGGAACTGGTCACCCTGGAGCCGGGCGATCTGATCGCCACCGGAACCCCGCCGGGAGTCGGCATGGCCCGCAAACCGCCGGTGTTCCTGCAACCCGGCGATACGGTGAAGGTGAGCATCGCCGGGCTGGGCGAGTTGGTCAACCCCGTGGTGGCCGATTCCTGATCGAAAGAAGAACGCGGCGGGCGGGAGCGGCGCGCGCCAGGGAGGGTCCGTTCAGAGGGACGGTGGCGCCTCAGGCTCGTTCCCGGATAAGGATTCCCTGCGCCGTTTGCGGTATTCGGAGGGCGTCAACTTCATATAGTGTTTGAAGGTCTGAATAAAATAGCTGAAATTTTCGAATCCGACGTCCATGCCGACGTCGGTTATTTTTTTGCTGTCATCCTCCAGCAGTTGCGCGGCTTTCTGGATCCGGTAGTAATTGATGTAGTCCACCGGGGTTTTGCGGACCATCTGCTTGAAGAAACGGCAAAAATGGGCCTCGCTGACATGCTCCATGGCGGCAAGGTCTTTGATGCGGATCCGCTCGGAATAGTGGGTCTGGATGTATTGCAGGATCGTCTTGATCCGCGCCAGTTGCTCCTGTTGGGCTCCGAAATTCTTCCGGGCCGCGGCGCGCCCGCTGTTGGCGATGAGCAACGCGACGATCTGGTAGAGCCGGGCTTTGATTAGCAGCTCATAAGTGAAAGGCTGCGCCGCCTCCAGCGTAATGATGGCGTTCAGGTGGCCCAGGAGTTCCTTTTCCCAATCCGCTTCGCCAAGGATCAACGAGGGTAAGGCATAATCCTTGCGCAGCACCGGGGCAATGTAACGGTTCTGCAAGTCGTCGTAGCCGACGCCTGCCAGCAGGCTGGGGTGGAAGACCAGGGCATGGAGCGCGCAGGGCGCATGCGCCGCCGGATAGGCGGCATGCAATTCCCGGCTGTTGATGAAGACCGCCTGACCGGCGGCGGCTTCGAACCCGCCGGCATCGATCTGAAACAGCGCGTTTCCCTCTTGCACCAGGTTCAGCTCCAGCTCATCATGCCAATGGCAGGGGAAGAGATGATCGCCGGTAACTTCCACCCGGTAAACACTGAGCGGAAACAGCGCATCCCCGTGGACCCGGTTTTCAAACAAACTGCGCTCCATGTCTTGACGACTCCTATTGGAATTGGACACCATATCAAAAACGTGTTATAAACAGTCCAAATTCTGAAAGAAAAGGTCCGAAAATATCAATATAATTATAGCGTAAGGATTGATGCCCGGCAACAGCGGGAGCAATGGAAATGTCATAAATGTCATAGAGGAAAGGAACGATGATCCGTTATGAAGTTTACCGATGGCTACTGGCATGTAAGAGAAGGCGTGACGATTCACAATCCGGTCGAGCTGCGCGACGTGAAGGCCGATGCCGGCTCCCTCGTAGCCTACGCGGCCTGCAAGATGGTCAAGCACCGGGGCGATACGCTGAATGCGCCGTTAATCACCATCGAATACAGTTCGCCGCTGGCGGAGGTGATCGGTGTCCGGATCTGGCATCATCGCGGCCGCAAGCAGTTGGGACCGGAATTTGCGCTGCACCGGGAGGATGTCGCGATTAAAATCACCGACGAACCCGCCCGGGCTACGCTCCAGAGCGGCAAGCTGCAAGTGACGGTCGGCAAGGGCGAGGGTTGGAAGGTCGATTTTCGTTACGACGGGCGGCGTCTCACCGGGACCGGGACCAAAAGCACCGGTTACATCCTGGATGCGGAGCGCGGGGCGTATATCCGGGAGCAATTGGACCTGGGCGTGGGCGAGTATGTTTATGGCCTGGGCGAGCGCTTCACGCCGTTCGTCAAGAACGGTCAGGTCGTCGATATCTGGAATGAGGACGGCGGCACCAGCAGCGAGCAGGCTTACAAGAATATTCCCTTCTATATTACCAATCAAGGATATGGCGTCCTCGTCAACCACCCGGAACGGGTCTCCTTCGAGATTGCCTCGGAAAACGTCTCGAAGGTCCAGTTCAGCGTCCCCGGCGAGTATCTGGAGTATTACATCATCGGCGGCGCTTCCTTGAAAGAAGTCTTGCAGAACTACACCAAGCTGACCGGCAGACCGGCGCTGCCGCCGGCCTGGTCCTTCGGACTTTGGCTGACGACCTCCTTCACCACGAGCTATGACGAGGCTACCGTCAACAGTTTCATCGACGGGATGATCGAGCGCGATCTGCCGTTGCATGTCTTCCACTTCGATTGTTTTTGGATGAAAGAGTATCAGTGGTGTGATTTCCGGTGGGACCCCGAGGTATTCCCCGAGCCGGAAACGATGTTGCAACGGTTAAAAGCCAAAGGCTTGAAGATCTGCGTCTGGATCAATCCCTATATCGCACAGAAATCCTACCTGTTCGACGAGGGAATGAAGCATGGGTATTTGGTGAAGACCAAAAACGGTGACGTCTGGCAGTGGGATCGCTGGCAGGCCGGGATGGGGCTGGTGGATTTCACCAACCCGGCGGCGACGCGCTGGTTCCAGGGCAAGCTGAAAGCGCTGCTCGACATGGGCGTCGACTGTTTCAAGACCGATTTCGGCGAACGGATCCCCACCGATGTGGTTTATTACGACGGCTCCGATCCGCTCAAGATGCATAATTATTATACGTTCTTATACAACAAGGCAGTTTTCGAACTGCTGGAAGCGGTCCGCGGCAAACATGAGGCGGCCTTGTTCGCCCGTTCGGCCACGGTGGGGGGCCAGCAATTCCCGGTACACTGGGGCGGCGATTGTTCGGCCACTTATGAGTCGATGGCGGAGACCTTGCGGGGCGGCCTGTCGCTCTGCCTAACCGGTTTCGGGTTTTGGTCCCATGATATCAGCGGCTTCGAAAAGACGGCCCCGCCGGATATCTACAAACGATGGATCGCCTTCGGCCTGTTGTCTTCCCACAGCCGGCTGCACGGCAACGAATCCTACCGGGTGCCCTGGCTGTTCGACGAAGAGTCCGTGGAGGTGCTGCGATTTTTCACCCATTTGAAATGCAGTTTGATGCCTTATCTGTTCGGCGCCGCCGTGAATGCCACCCAAACCGGCGTCCCGATGCTTCGGGCGATGGTGCTGGAGTTCGCCGCCGATCCGACCTGCAGCTTCCTGGATCGCCAGTATATGCTGGGTGATTCACTGCTGGTGGCGCCGATCTTCAACACCGAGGGCCAGGCCTCCTATTATCTGCCCGCCGGGACCTGGACCCACTTTTTGACCGGAGAGAAGATCCAGGGCGGCTGCTGGCGCGAGGAACGGCACGATTATTTGAGCCTCCCGCTGCTGGCGCGGCAGAATTCCATCATCGCGGTGGGGAATAATCTGAGGCAGCCGGCCTATGATTATGCCGACGGGGTGACGTTGCACCTGTTTGAGCTGGCGGATGGCGCCAGTGCCGCGACCATCGTTTACAATACGGACGGCGCAGCGGAGCTGACCGTGACGGCTGAGCGGCGTGACGGGAAGGTCACTGTCGTAGTGGAAGGCAGCGGCAAACCCTGGAGCCTACTGTTGCGAGGCGTGAACGCAGTCCATTCCGTAAGCGGCGGTTCCAGCCAAAAAGAACCGTTGGGGATCAAGATTACGCCGGAACCGGGAAATGGACGATTGATTGTGGCTTATTGATCTTACTCGGGCTGTTTTTTGAGAAGGGGTTTCAACATCCGGAATCCCCTTCTTTTTTTATTACTGAGTATCAACTTCGCTCCGCTCACCCTCTGACTGTACCCGTTTTTCGCCGCACTTCCCCGACTTATCCACAGCCAAAACCGTTAACCACGTTAAACGGATCCATTTATCCACAAAAATAGGTCGCTTATCCACAAAAAGAGCTTGCTGAACGACTGAGCAAGCTCTCTCATTCACAAAACAAGCTTGCTTATCCACAAAACGAGCTTGCCGAGCGACTGAGCGAGCTCACTGATTCACAAAACCAGCTTGCTGATTCACAAAACAAGCTCACTCATCCACAAAAAGAGCTCGCTGAACGACTGAGCAAGCTCGCTTATTCACAAAACGAGCTTGCCCGGCGACTGAATGAGCTCTTTCAGTCACCCAAAGCGATCCGTGATTCGCAAAACGTTCTCTTTCAGCTCCTCAGGTCCGTATCCGCAAAACGGCGCTAGATATAGGATGAAATAAATTCTTTTGTTACACTTCGCGATTTACCCTTGAAATCCAACCTGCCGGTTCGGCAATTCTCCGTGATACTCAGGGCGAATGGCACAAATTGACTGGGCATGGGGGCTGATAATTTTATATAATGATAATGATATTTAAAATTTTGCCGAAGAAATTGTTAAAGAAGCCCGGCGCAGGTAACAATCAGTTTTGCCGGTTTTCGGGACATCCGAAACGACTTCGCCGGAGAGGGAGGCGACCCGTTCATTGTTCCAAGTTCCTGCTTGGATTAGGCGGCATTCTTTTTCTTGGAAGATATCTTTCACCCAAAAACTGATGCTGATATTTCTGTTCGTCTCTTTGATACCGGTAACACTGGTTCAGCTCTTCAATTATTATTACACCGTGAAAGTGATGGAGCGAAAAGTCAAGGAATATGCGGGCAGTAGCTTAACCCATACGATCCGGAACCTCCGGACCGAATTGTCGGCTTACGAGGATCTAGTCTATCAGGTCGCATACGATGACAGTCTGATTGAGTTGCTGGCGCAATTAAACGACAAGTACGATGCGGCCACCTGGAACAAATTGCAACTGAAATTGAATATCCTTTCCTACTCGAAAAAGTGGATCAATAGCCTGGTGCTGATCACCGAGAACGGCGATTCCGTGATCAGCATCGACCGAACCGGGCAGGACATTAACAATCATTTTTGGCAGTCATTGGGGGATCTCACGGGGACGACGTTTTACCGCAAAAGCATCGAGCTATACAGTCGGAATGTTTGGGAAGGCACCAAGTTTTTAGGGGCTTACGGCGATACATTATACTATTCTTTCTTCCTCAGCCGGCGGATCATTGATTTCAATACCAACCGGCCGCTGGGAGTGGTGGTCCTGAGCATCGGCGAACCTTTGCTGACCGGCATCTATGCCGATCAAAAGGAAGAGATGCGTCAGGATCTGAATAAAACTTTCATTGTGGATGAAACAGGGCGGATCATCTCGCATCCGGTGAAAAAGCTGATCGGCGGGGACGTGCGCGATATCTTCCCGCCACCGGTCGCCAAACAACTGTTGCGGAAAGAAGACCTCATCGAGCTGAATTCGAAAATCTTCGGCAAAGGGGTGATCGTGGACAGCGCGCCGATCTCCAAGACCGGCTGGCGGGTCGTGAACATCATTGACCGGGATCATCTTTTCCGGGAGATCCGCCTGACGAAAAACCTGATCCTGCTGATCCAGACTTTCGCCATGATCTCCTTGATCCTGATCGCGATCAGCGTCTCCAAGCGATTGACCGCTGCGGTGAAAAAGATCGTTCAGGCCATGCTCAAAGCCGAAAACGGCGACTTGTCGGTGCGGGTTGAAACCGATACCGACGACGAAATTTCGCTGATTGCCAAGAGTTTTAATACCATGATCGAGAAGATCCGGAGCTTGGTGGAGGAAGTCAAAAGGGTGACCCAGAAAGAGAAGGAAGCGGAGATTAAGAAGCTTGAGATGCAGATCAACCCGCATTTTCTCTATAATACGCTCGATTCGATCAATTGGATGGCGATCGAAAAGGGCGAACTGGAGATCAGCGAGAGCCTGAAGCAGTTGGCCAATATTTTGCGTTACAGCGTCAACGGCAGCAATCAAAAAGTGACGCTCCGGCAAGAGAGCGAATGGCTCCGGGATTATCTCGCCCTGCAAAAATGCCGTTTTTCCGATAGCTTCACCTATCGGATCGCCATTGACCCCGAGCTGATGGATTGCTGGATCCATAAACTATTGCTCCAGCCGTTTATCGAAAACGCGATCATTCATGGCTTGGCGGGAAAGACGAACGGCGGGATATTGGAGATCACCGGGAAGAGCTTTGGCGCGGATCAGATGCTGCTGACCATCCGCGATAACGGCAAGGGAATGAACCGGGCGAAGATTCTCAGTGTCTTTGAGAAACGGGAAAATGGGGAAGCCGGGATCGGCATTACGAACGCCCTGTCGCGCCTGGAACTGTATTACGGAGCCAATTACCGGCTGCACGTCAAAAGTCCGGTGAATGGCGGTACGATTATTCGAATCATTATTCCCAAGGATTGGGAGGGTCGGGAGACAGATGCGAATCGTTGTGGTTGAAGATGAACTCCGTACCCGGAGAAGTATTATTAAGTTGCTCACCAAGCTCAATCCCGATTACCGGGTGGTTGGCGAGGCCGAGGACGGCGCCGCGGGTCTGACGGTGATCGAGCAGACCGCGCCGGATCTGGTCATTACGGACATCAAAATGCCCAATATCGACGGCTTGGAGATGATCAAGACACTGAAGCTGCGGAACGCGGATCTTCGCAGCAAATTCCTCATTCTCAGCGGCTATGCCGAGTTCGAATATGCCCAACAGGCATTGAAACTGGGGCTGGTTGAGTACCTGTTAAAACCGATCACCGTCCCTGAATTGATCGCCAGCCTTCAAAGTATCGAGCGGATGCTGGCCAAGGAGCAAGAGGCCGCCGGGATGCTGGCGGCGCGGTCGGAACCGCCGGAGAAACTTTTGGGAAAGATCATGATGGACCAAGGCAATTCGCCGGCGGATATCGGGAAACTGGCCCAGCATTTTGAGCAAGTTGCCGCTGTCCGGTGGTCCCTGGGATTAATCCGCTTTGAGCCGGATGTGCCAGAGCCGGAGCAGGAGGATTGGGTCGCCGAGTTGACCAGGCTGATCGGGGATGACAGCTGGGGCGAACTGCGGCCGTTGCTGGCCGCCAACAAGCCCCGGAGGGAACTGGCGTTACTTTTTCCACAGCAGGCGGCGGGCTCCGGCGCTAGCTTCATGGGAAAGCTGCGGAGTCACTGCGCGGATCACTGGTCCGGCGAGGTGGTGGCCGGCTATGCGGAGCTGGACGGGTTGGAGACGATCGGCCGGACGTATCTGTGGATCAGCGCTAACCTGAAGTGGAATCTGGTATTGGAGGATATCGTTTTCCAGGAGAAGGTGGCGCTGTTCAAGCCGGAGCAATTTATATATCCCACCGAGATGGAGATCAAAATCACCCAGCGGATTGCGACTTTGAATTTTGGGGACCTTTTCGACGAGCTGGAACAGTTTTTTGGCCGCCTCAAGGCGCGTTTATTCCATCCCGACGATTTGCGAGAGGCGGTCACCCGGCTGACGGGAGCGGTGCTCTATGCGATCCAGCGGGAACGGGCTGAAATGAATGACCAGGTCAAAAACACCTTGATTATCAGCAGGATGGACCAGTGTCTTTGGCTCGGAAATAAGCGGAAAATCCTGGAGGATCTCCTCCGCCAGGTGGCCGGGGAATGCAGCCGGAAAGTCAGCCAGTATAACCTGGTGATCCGGAAAACCCTGAAGATCATCGAGAAAGAGTACCATCTGGATCTCTCCTTGGAGTATCTGGCGGGAAAGCTGCACATCACGCCGGAGTATTTAAGTGCGCTTTTCGCACGGGAAACCGGGAAAAATCTCATCGCTTACCTGACCGAATACCGGATCGAAAAATCAAAGGATCTGTTGTTGAGCCGGCAGTATAAGATTTACGAGATCGCCAAAATGGTGGGATATTCCGACGTCAAATACTACTGCAAAGTCTTCAAGAAGATCACCGGGCATTCGGCGGGAGACTATCTGAAGCTGTCTTGTTAACGCATTGCAAGAAATCAGGAGAAATGGATCTTTTTGTCATGATTGGCGCGAAAAAATAACGAAGCGGCGTTTCGTATGCAGAAAATTAACCAATCGTTTTCCGTGGGGCCTATCGCAAACATAAAGCATAGCCCCATTTTTGTTTAAAAAATTGCACCTTTATAAAGGATTTCGGATTTATCGTTTTACAGAACCGTAATAAAATGAAATTGTTCCAGAAACAAGAAAAAAGGAGTGGAAAAGTTGAAAAAGGCAAACAAAAAAATCTTGTCCGTGTTGTTTGTGTTGGTCATGGGGCTCTCTTTAACGGCGGCCAACGCCGCGGCGCCCAAAGTCAAGCTGAGAATGTGGAATATCTTCCCCGGCGCGGTTCAAGACGCCTTCAAGTCGATCGTGCATGATTATAATGCTTCGCAGGACAAAGTGGAAGTGGTTCCGGAGTATATTCCGCTGCCGGAATTGAAAAAGCAGCTCTCCATCGGCATGGCGGGCGATGATCTTCCCGACCTGGTCACGGTGGACAATCCGGATCAGGCGGCGTTTTCGGCCATGGGCGTCTTCGAGGACATCACTCAGCGCCTGGCCAAGTGGAAACAAGTGAACAAGTTCTTCAAAGGGCCGATCCAATCCACCATTTACAACAAAAGACAGTACGGGTTGCCGTTTTACAGCAATTGTCTCGCCCTTTTCTACAATGAAACCATGCTACAGGAAGCCGGCGTGAAGCCGCCCCGCAACTTCGGGCAAGTCATGGAAGCGACCAAGAAACTGACCACCAAGGAGCACTACGGTCTGGCCATCTGCGCGGCGCGGAGCGAGGAAGGGACCTTCCAATTCCTGCCCTGGCTGATCGCGTCCGGCGGGAATTTCGCCAAGCTTGACGATGCCAAAGCGACCCGCGCGCTTCAGATGTGGACCGATTTGGTGAAAAAAGGATACATGAGCAAAGAAGTGATCAACTGGGGACAGCCGGATGTTGAGAAACAGTTCGCTGCGGGCAAAGCGGCCATGATGATCAATGGCCCGTGGCAGATTTCCAATCTCAAGAAGGACGCTCCCGATCTGAAGTGGAACGTGGCCCTCTTCCCGAAAGATAAAAAGGAAGCCTCGGTGCTCGGCGGTTACAACATCGCGATTCTCAAGGGCAAACAAGTGAATGAAAGCTTCCAATTCCTGACCTATCTCTGCAGTAAGAATGTGATGGCCAAGTTCTGCAGGCTGTCGGGGCATCTGCCGGCCCGGAGCGATGTCGCTCAGGATGATACCTGGCAAAAGGATCCAATCCTGAAAACCTTTATGGATCAAATGAAATACGCGATGCCGCGGGGACCCCATCCCAAATGGCCGGAGTTCTCCGGGGCCATCCAGATTGCTATCCAGGAAGCCCTCTCCGGATTCAAAACACCGGCCCAAGCGCTGAAGGATGCCTCCAAAAAAGTGAATATCGTGCAATAAGTTCTTTCATCAGGCTGGGTTCATTGCTTCGAATGAGTGGCCCAGCCTGATTCAGTCAAGACAAGATGCGGGGGATGTTTCTCATCCCCCACAGCCAAGCGGCTGAAAAAACCCGAAATTGGCCGGGGTTGGTTTGCGAAACCGGTTTCCGTTGAGCCGAATCCTTGGCAAAAGAGAGCCGGATGGATTGGAATGGATGAATTGAGGGGACTGCCTCAATCTTCTTCAGGATACCCAAAAATGTTTGAAGCATCGTTCGATAAGTTGAAATAAATACGGCCAATCGTTGTTTATTTCAAACTTATGAATCAAGGAAATATGTTGCAATCGCCAAAGTTATGCAAAGAACTGATTGCAACGTTTATCGATTGGGGTGGGATGATTATGAAAAAATCTCGAGCGGAAGCCGGGGATTGGGCGAAGTATCTGTTTGTACTGCCGGCGCTGCTGTTTATGTTGGCCTTTATCGGCTATCCGATTATTTATAACATAATCCTGAGCCTGCGGGACGTCAGCGTGATGACGTTTCAAAATGCCAAGGAACTGGTGGGCCTCAGGAATTATGTGCAGCTTTTCACCGAGTCGAATGGCATTTTGAACCTTTCGATCCTGAACACTTTCTTTTATACGGCGGTCTGTCTGATCTTCCAGTTTTCCATCGGGTTCGCTTTCGCCATCTTTTTCGCGCTGAGGTTCCGCTATGCCAGCTTTCTGCGCGGGCTGGCGATGATCGCCTGGATGGTGCCGATGACCATCACCGGCCTGATGTTTAAGTACATGTTGAGCCCGAGCGGCGGCTTGATCAATGAGATCCTGATGGCGCTGCACCTGGTCAAGGAGCCGGTGGAGTGGCTGATCAACGGGAAAACCGCGATGTGGGGCATTATCATCACCAATATCTGGGTGGGCATACCCTTCAATATGATCCTCCTGGCCACCGGGATCACCACGATACCCGAGAGCGTCTATGAGAGCGCCAATATTGACGGAGCCAATTTCCTGCAGAAGTTTTTCTGCATTACGGTTCCGATGATCCGGCCGGCGATCATGTCCGTGCTGACCCTGGGCTTTATCTATACCTTCAAAGTGTTCGACCTGGTCTTCATCATGACCAACGGCGGGCCGGTCAATGCGACGGAGGTACTCTCCACCTTGGCGTACCGGATGTCTTTCGTGGAGTTTAACTTCAGCAAAGGCGCGACGGTATCCAATGTCCTGTTCATCATCCTGTTCTTCGTCGGCCTTTTCTACTTACGCCTGATCCGCCAGAATGAGGAGGTCATGTAGATGAAATCACCCGCCTGGAGACTATCGGACCAGCACCGGGAGTGGCTCTTGAACGGAATCGCCATTGCGATCTGCGCTGTCTTTCTCTTCCCCATCTATTGGCTGATCGTGACCTCGCTCAAGACGGAGGCGGAGATCTTCCGGACGCCGCCCACCTTATTCCCGACGGCGGTGCAGTTTAAGAACTACATCGTCGAATCCAGCGGCGGCTTCAGCATCTACCGCTCCTTCTTCAACAGCATGCTGATCTCGCTCAGCACGATGGTCATCTCGATGGCCCTCTCGACGCCGGCCGCCTATGGCATGGCCCGCTACAACATGTCGTTCAAAAAGACCATGCTGCTTTTGTTCCTGGTTACGCAGATGATGCCGCCGACACTGATCCTGACCCCGCTGTTCATCATCTTTAAGCAAGCGCGGGTGCTCAACACCTATCTGGCGCCGATCATCGCCGACTGCACCATCGCCATCCCGTTCAGCGTCCTCACCCTCCGGACCTACTTCCTGTCGATCCCCAAGGAGCTGGAGGAGTCGGCCCGGATCGACGGCTGCAACAAATTCGTGGCCTTTATGAGAATCATGATTCCGGTGTCCTATCCCGGCGTCATTGTGTCGGCGGCTTTCTCATTCCTGTTCGCCTGGGGCAACCTGATCTATCCGCTGACCTATCTCACCAATCAGGCGATGCGCCCGTTGACCGCGGGAATCTATAACTTCATCATTGCCGAGTACGGCATCAGTTGGAACCGGGTGATGGCTTTCGGGGTCCTGACGGTGCTCCCGGTCATCGTCATCTTTATCAGCTTGCAAAAATACCTGGTTGGCGGTCTAACCACCGGCACCGTCAAAGGATAATAGGAGGAACAGCCAATGTCGAATCAAACAAGCGCCAACGAAGCAAAGTATGGGCCGTTAAAATGGACGAAGAACGCCGCTGCCGTGCAAAACCAAAAGGGCGGCATCTTTGTGAACGTGGCCAAATTCCCGAAGATCACCGAGCTGAAGGAGGTTGCCTTTTTACTGGCCCAACGGGTCAAGAGCTACCGCAGGGAGCAGAACGCCGTGGCCTTTCAGGTCGAGGGGAAATTCTACCGCCAAGCGCCGCAATACCGTTACCTGGATTTCCGGCCGATGCACGACGAGTTGCCCAACACCCGGAATCTCTGCGTCCGGCTGAGCTTTCTCAATGACGATGTGGTGCGGATCCAGCTGGCCGAGGGCATGGCGGTCCCGGAGAACCGGACCGAGATGATCGGCGATTGTCAGTACGAACCGGTCCAGCTGGCGGTGGTGGAAGACGCGGCGGAAGTTGTCATCTCCACCCGCCGGATTACGGTGCGGATCCATAAAGAACCTTGGAACCTGACGATCAGCGACTGCGCCGGCAAGATCTTTTACAAACAATTCAGCGGCGACGAGCATTCGTTCATGAAATACGAGGTTTGCCCGTTCGGCTTTTTGTATGACCGCGACCATCAGGAGAAATTCAGCTGCGAGGGGGTTTATTTCGACGATGCCGAACATTTTTACGGTTTTGGGGAGAAATTCGGCGCTCTCGACAAGAAGGGCCAGACCTTGAACCTCTGGAACGCCAATGCGATGGGGACCAATACCGAGCGCAGCTATAAAAATATCCCCTTCTTCATCAGTTCCCGGGGCTATGGGGTCTTTTACAACACTTCCTACAAGCTAAACTGCGATATGGGCAATTCGCTCTACAAAGCCTATTCCATCATGAGCGGCGATCCGGCGCTGGACTTTTTTGTGATCCATGGGCCTTCGATCAAGGAGATCCTGCCGCGCTACACTGCCATCACCGGCAAGCCGGTGATGCCGCCCAAATGGTCTTTCGGCCTGTGGATGAGCAAGATCAGCTACGGCTCCCGGGAAGAGGTGGAAGGGGTCGCCAAGAAGCTGCGCGAGCGCCAGATTCCCTGCGACGTCATTCATATCGACACCGACTGGTTCGACGAGAGCTGGGTCTGCAACTGGAAATTCTCCGAAAAGCGTTTCCCCAAGGTGGCCGAGATGATCGCCGACCTGAGCCGGGACGGTTTTAAGATCTCCCTGTGGCAGCTGCCCTACGTCGAGAAAGGCAATCTGACGGTCAATGACGTCTATGAAGAGGGCATGGCCAAAGGCTACTTCGCCTGCGCCGGCGATGGCGAGCTGGAGTTCCCGCACGGCCTGATCGATTTCTCCAATCCCGAGGCGGTGGACTGGTACCAGCACAAACTGCTCCAACCGCTGCTGGAATTGGGGATCAAAGCGATTAAGGTCGATTTCGGCGAGTCGGCGCCGGCCTCCTATACCTATCAGAATTGCGACGGCAAGGCCATGCACAATCTGTACGCCTTGCTCTACAATAAAGCGGCCTACGAGGCCACGGCGGAGGTCTACGGCGAGGAAGACGCGGTGATCTGGGCGCGCAGCACCTGGGCGGGTTCGCAGAAGTATCCGGTCCACTGGGGCGGCGACGCCGGAACCGACTTCCACGGGCTGGCTTCTTCGATCAAGGGCGGGCTCGGCTTCGGTTTGTCGGGATTCCCGTTCTGGAGCCACGATATCGGCGGTTTCTGGTTCGATACCAACCCGGTGCTGTTCGCACGCTGGACCCAAGTGGGCATGTTCAGTTCCCATGCCCGGACTCACGGCTTCTTCACCCGGGAACCCTGGGACTTCGGACCGGAAGTGGAGGCGATCTTCAAGAAGTATACCGAACTGCGCTACCGGCTGATCCCCTATATCTATTCATCGGCGCGGCAATGCGTGGCGGAGAGCCTGCCGCTCTTCCGGGCCCTGGTCCTCGAGTACCAGGACGATCCGGCGGTGGCCGGGATCGACAGCCAGTATCTCTTCGGCGAGTCCTTCCTGGTGGCGCCGATCCTCAATGAGGAGAACGTCCGCTCGATTTACCTGCCGGAAGGAATCTGGACCGACTATTGGGACGGCACCCAGTATCAAGGCAAGCAATGGCTGACCTATGAGGCGGGCCTCGACAAGCTGCCGCTCTTTGTCCGGGCCAACGCGATCATTCCCATGGGCCCGCTGATGAACTATATCGACGAGCGGGAATGCGACCCGATCACGCTCGACCTCTACCCGGTCGGCGGCCAGTCCCGTTTCGGGATCGTCGATACCGATCAAAACCGGATCCAAGTGACGCTGCAGGCCGATGAGAGCATCCGGGTCACGGTGTCGCCTTCGGAGCATCACTTCCTTTTGGAGCTGCACAATACCGGCGCGGTGACCGGGGTGACGGTGAACGGTGCGCCGGTGCCGGTAGCGGCGAACGATCCCCAAGCTCCCTGCCACCGGAACGGCCGGGGCCTGACCATCCGGGCCGAGGGCCAATCCGACCGGGAATTGGTGATCGTCGTTCAGAAAGCCTGACCGTTTTGCGCCGGGGCGACCCGCCCCGCGATGTTGCAACAAGAGAGAGCTCATCCTCGCCTGACTCCGGTCAGGCAGGGATGGGCTCTCTTTGATCAAAGCCGCGCTCCGCGGGGCGCAAACGGAAGGGGATGGCCGGCACAAACTACCGGTACCTGAAAGAGTTGGAGTCCGACTCGATTACCTGATGTGATCATAAAACCGTTTCCATTCTGGACCCGGACCGGCTCCGGGAGTTGTCCACCCGGCCTTCCGGAGGTGGCCGGGTGGACAGCGCGCGGGAATGAATCTCCGTTCCAGACTTTAAAAACCGGGAGAGTCGCCGGCGGGAACGGCCGGCTGGGGAGATTCGGTTTGGGGCCTGGATTCCGAAGGAACGGCGGTGCCGGCATGGGGCTCATTCCCGGCCGGCAAAGACTCCGCTGGCGGCGTGGCCGAACCAGGGAGAGGCTCCGGAACGGAAACTCCATTGACTGCAGAGTCCGGCTGCGGTACCCGGGAGCGGGGCGGTGCGGACAGAGGACGCCGGAGCGGTTTATCCAAATGAAAGTAAGCCTCTAGGATTTTCCGGGCAATGGGCGCGGCGCCGCCACTGCCCGAGCCGCCCTGTTCGACAAAGACCACGATGACGATCCGCGGCCGGCGGGCCGGGGCATAACATGCGAACACGCCGGAATTGTCGTAGGGCGGCTTTTGGGCGGTACCGGTTTTGCCGGCGATGGGATACCGCTCTATCGGGAAGCCTCGGAATGCCGAGGCAGCAGTGCCGCCGTCGCCGATCACTTCCATCAGCCCCTCCTGGATAATCGCCTGGACATCTGGGGGCAGCTTCAGATCCTGGACGACTTGAGGCGCGAATTTCGCCACCGGACGGCCGGCGGCCGAGGTAATCTTGGAGACCAGGCGCGGCCGGTACAGCTTGCCGCGATTGGCGAGCGCCGCGTAAACCTGGGCTAATTGCAGGGGAGTGACCGTAAGATAGGTCTGGCCGATCCCAAACATCTTCGTCTCAATGTCGAACCAAGTCTTTTCCCTGGTATGCTTGCGTTTCCATTCGGGATCCGGCACCAGGCCCGAAGCCTCCCCCGGATACAGTTGAAGGCCGGTCGGCTTCCCCAGGCCGAAGGCGCGGCTGTATTTGGCCAGGATCTCCGGACCCACCCGGCTGCTGAGTTCGCCCATGACGATATTGCAGGAATTTTTTAAACCGTCAATCACATTCTCCCGGAAATGCGCCTTCGGCCCGAAGCGGTTGGTAACCGTCCAACATTTAAAGTTCTGGCCGTAAACCGGGTCAAAGCCGTTGCAGTAGAACTGATCGTCGAGGGTGACCTTATGCTCCATGAGGGCGGACAGGACGGTAAGCGGTTTAAACGTCGAGCCCGGAGCGAACTCTCCCTGGATCGTCCGGTTGGTGAGCGGGTGCAGGGGATTCTGATAGATCGAATCGGCGACTTCCCGGGACATGACCCCGCTGAACCAGTTGGGGTCAAACCCGGGCTTGCTCACCATGGCCAGAATATCGCCGTTCCGGGGATCCAGGGCGAGCACTGCCCCGGATTTGGCATTCTTCCACTGGGTATATTTTTGGAGCCAGGCCAGCTGGGCGTCGAGCGCTTTCTCGGCCGCGGCCTGGAGCTTTAGATCGATGGTCAAATGCAGATCATAGCCGGGAACAGGCTCCCGGTTCTCCAATAGCCGCAAGGGACGGCCGTGAATATCGGCCTCGTAAATCTTGCCGCCGCCGCTTCCGCGCAAAAAATCCTCATAGGTGCGTTCCAATCCGGTTTTGCCGATCGGGTCGCCGGGATGATAGCCCTTATCCCGGAGCTGCAGGAGTTCCTGGAGATCGATCTCCCGGGTATAACCGAATAAATGGCAACCCAGCTCCCGGTAGGGGTAAAAACGGATCGGCACCTCATCCACTTCCACCCCGGCCAAGTTCAGTTGGGCTTCCTTAAGACGAATGACGGTGTCCGGATCGAGATTTTTCATGATCGGCACGTACTGGTAGTCGCTCCGGGGATATTTGGGGTTGGGCTGGAGCTTCGTCCGCAATTCGGCGGGGGTGAGCTTCAGGATTTTGCACAGCAGCGCAAGCTCTTCCGGCTTATCCTCAATATCTTCGGGAACGACCGAGACATGATGGGAGAACTGGCTGGTTGCCAAAATTTTGCCCTTGCGGTCGTAAATCATCCCGCGCGGAGCATTGATCCTAACGACCCGGGTCTGGTTCTGCCGCGATTTTACCATAATCGCCGAACCTTCCATGATCTGAAGCTGCCACAACCGGATCAATAGGACCGCGAAGACAATCAGGACGAGTCTGGAAAGATATTTGAACTTGCTCTCGAAATTCTTCAGCGCGCCGTATTCCATCCCATGATTGGGCCTCCTGCATTAAAATCCGTGCCGCCGGACGGGGTTTTCTGTTGATTATATGTCTAGGAAAAGCGGTTTAACTCATCTTCCGCATACCATATTTTGTAATCCGCGGAAACTCACTCCAAAACACTGGCGGAACCAAAAATAAAGTCCATCGCCCGCGCGGCGCAAGGATGTCCATCCGCGACAGCCCCCGCCGCAAAACGATAATACCAGGGTAGTCATTTTTAAACCGGAATATACATGGCTTCGTCCGGAACCATTCTAATGAAGACATTGGAATGCATCGAGCCAAGCGGACCGCTTTTAACGTTTCTGTTCCGGAAGCGGGGAACCGGCTTCGCAGGCGCTTTGCCGCCCGAGATGATTGGCGCGGATTTCTCATTGAAGTCCAGGCTTTTTGGGACCGGGAATTTTAACCGGCGCGCCGGAAATAACACCCGCCCCGCCGGACGCATATGCTATGGGTATACCGATCGGTGCGGGAGGCATGGTAATGGCGGAATATGAATCTTTCTCCGGTGTGATTACCCGGATCGATGATTTTTGGGTGGGGAACGGCCGGCAAGCGGGTTGTTATAAGCTGATGTCGGTCGAGAATAGCAGCGGCAACCGGGTCGATTTTGTGGTGGCTCCGGCCACTTATTTCGTCGATCACACGATGGTGAGCGTGGGGGATACGGTCACCGGGTTTTACGACACGAGCATGGCGGCGCCGGCCATTTATCCGCCCCAATTCCGGGCGGTAGTGATGGCGCGGGACGTCCCGGGCCAGAGTGTGAAGGTCGACTATTTTAACGATCAGCTGCTGAGCGGGGACGGCACTTTAAAACTGAATCTCGCTCCATCGACCGGGGTCCTGATCCAAAATGGCCAGGCTTTTACCGGAACTCCCGCCAATCGCGATCTCATCGTAGTTTACGGCCCAACCACCCGGAGTATCCCCGCTCAGACCACGCCCTCGCAGATCATTGTGATTTGCGAACGCTGACGCATATCCGGCCGGACCCGCCGGAGGAGTTTCATCCGCCGGCGCCCCCGGGAAACGCCATTTTAATTTTTCCGTTGGGAGTAAAGCGCCGGAAGTGAAAACTGCCAAGTTTCTCTTTTTGGAGACAGTCCAAGCCCCGGTTGAAGGCGCGGCCCTTCAAATCGCCGCCGACGGCATGCTGTTGTTTGGTATTGGAGCTCTGAATCGCGGCATTCGTCCCGCCGGCGCTGTCGGTTCCGCAACCGCTGGCCACTTGGGTGGCGGAGGATGTTCCCACGGCCCGATTCAATTGGTTGTTGATGACGATAACGATCTCGTGATCGTCTTTATAGTCGCCCGAACGATTGTGAGGCTGAGACTGATAACCTTTCATATCGAGATTCTTGGCCTTTCCCTGGGCCCCCACGCTCTGTTGCTGCAGGGTGTTGGACGAATCGATGGCGGCGTTATTTCCGGCCGCGCTGTTTCTGCCGGCGCCGCTGGCGATCTGGGTTGTATTGGGCGAATGGGTAATCTGGTTATTGATGATGATTACAATTCTCTTTTGTCCCGCTACGGACTCGGTAGTAATTGGTTTTCCGTCTTTATCGATGGTGATCCTGATCTTTTCATCGATGTCTGCCAATTTCACCAGTCCTCCCTCCGTTTTATATATCCTATGCAACGGAATGGAAAGACGAAATGCAATCATCGGCATATCAGTGTATCGGCATGCGAGACAAAACAATAACAGCTGGCGGCGTACGGGGGGAGGCCGGGCCTCCGTTTCGGGCCGGGCGGATAAACTCCGATTTCATTTCATTTGCATTCGGCTTTTCTATGCAAACGGCTTTGTTAAAAGTCGTTGCATTCGGAATGCAAATCTTAGTTCAGAAATTTATTTCATCTGATAGGGTTCAAAAATATTCTCAGCAATATTTTAAAGATCCGGCTATTGACTTAGAGTAAACTCTAAGAAATATACTAAAAATATCACCCGGAAGGCGTTTTTGAATCTGATTCGTTTCCGTCAATCCGCTCCAGGGGGGACCAAGCCTACTAAAAACGTTTGAATCGAAAAAGCGTCCTGGAAACAGTTTTGAAACGACTTTATCCCTTGCTTTTCTGAGCTTTTGTGAACGCCCCGACCTTCGGACGGGGTTTTTCACGACGCTTTAGACGTTAATGCCTGTCGCCGGGCGCTGCCGTTCTGTTGGCTGCGATCGTCGCGGCAGACCAAAATAGGGCATCCATCAAGAACTGGAGGAATGAATATGTTATACCGAAAATTCGGCAAGACCGGCGAAACGGTTTCCGCTTTGGGATTCGGCTGCATGCGGCTGCCGATCCGGGACGACGATCCCAGCCATATCGATGAGGCCGAGGCGATCCGGATGATCCGCTACGCCATTGACGCGGGCGTTAATTATGTGGATACCGCCTATCCCTATCACGGCACCGGTTTTACGCACGGCGGATCCAGCGAGCCGCTGGTCGCCAAGGCGCTCAAGGACGGTTACCGCGAGCGGGTCAAACTGGCGACCAAGCTTCCCAGTTGGCTGATTCAGAGCCGCGCCGACATGGACCAATACTTGGACGAGCAATTGGAGCGGCTGGAGACGGACCATATCGATTTCTACCTGGTGCATTCGTTGAATGTCAGCTCCTGGGCGACGGTAAAGCAGTTCGGCATTGCCGAATTTCTGGACCAGGCGCTGAGGGACGGCAGGATTAAGTACGCCGGCTTCTCCTTCCACGATCGGCTCCCGCTCTTCAAGGAGATCGTCGACGCCTACGACTGGTCGTTCTGCCAGATCCAATACAATTATCTGGACGAAAACTACCAGGCCGGCACGGAGGGCCTGGAGTACGCGGCGCAGCGCGGCTTGGGCATGGTGATCATGGAGCCGTTGCGCGGCGGAAAGATCGTGAATCTCCCCCAGGCGGCCCGGGATGTTTTGGAGCGGACCGGCAGCGGGCGCACCCCGGCGGAATGGGGTTTGCGCTGGGTATGGAATAGCCCGGAAGTATCGGTGGTCCTGAGCGGCATGACCACCATGGAGCAGGTGGTCGAAAACGTCAAGGCCGCCGGGGAGGTGCTGCCGGATTCCCTCAGCCAGGAAGAGCTGGCCGCCATCGAGCGGGTCAAGAGGATCTTCAACGAACGGGTCAAAGTGCAATGCACCGCCTGCGGCTACTGTATGCCTTGCCCGGTCGGGATCAATATTCCGGGCTGTTTTTCATTCTACAACGACCATTGGGTATTTGACGGCAACCCGCAGATCAAAGCGATGTACCAGCGCCAGTCCACTCTCACCAAGGCGGCGCCCGCCTCCAAGTGCGTGGCATGCGGCCGCTGTGAGAGCCACTGCCCGCAAGGCATCGCCATCCGCGACGAACTGAAACGGGTCACCGAATTATTCGCCTGAGCCCGCCGGAACGGCCCGGGTGCCAACATAAAACCGCATCGACTCCGTTTTCCCACAGCGGCTTCATCCGCCGGACCATTTTCGGCGACGGGAGCCGCTGTTTCGTTTTTCCAGCATTTGACCCGGGTTTATCACCGCTATTTTTGACAAAATTAAGATAAACATATATAATGTTTATATAATTAGCGAACGAATTATAATTAAGTCTATAAAATTATACTTCGATTACCAAACGCAAATGCATCTACGGAAAGGCGGAAACGATCATGAGGATAACGGTATTTAACGGGAGTCCCCGCGCGGAACGGAGCAACACCCATGTGATGGTCCGGGAATTCTTGGCGGGGGCTCAAGCGGCCGGCGCCGCAGTGGACAATGTTTTTTTGATTCACCAAAATATTGGGCACTGTACCGGCTGCTTTTCCTGTTGGTTCAAAACGCCGGGCCGCTGCGTCCTTGACGATGACATGAGCGGCCTGCTGGAAAAGTATGTGTCGTCCGATATCATCGCTTTGGCGACGCCCGTTTACACCTGGGATATGACCGCCGCGCTTAAAAATTTCGTCGATCGCCTGATTCCTTTGCGTTGCCCTATCGCCAACCAGTCCGGGGAAAATTATGATATGAAAGCGCGCGTCAAGTTTCCCGAGGCGGTTGTCATCGCCAACTGTGGCTTTCCCGGCGCGAATAATTTTGCGACACTCAAGGAAGTGGTCAAACCGTGCCGCCCCCTATTGGAGATTTACCGGAATTGCGGTAATTTGCTGAAAACGAACCATGCTGAGTTAAAAACCACGGTCGATGAATATTTGCGTTATGTCCGGGAAGCCGGTTCCGAGATCGCGGCCAGCGGGAAGGTATCCGAACTTACAAAGGCAAAACTGGAGATGGAGCTGATCCGCCCCGAGGAATATGTCAAAATGATGAGACTGTAAAAAGGCAGCCGCTTCCGACTGACCGGCTGCGCCAGCCGGAAGCGGATATGAATGGCGCTGAATTTAAAAAGAGAGCTGAATGAAAAATTAGGAATTTAGAGTCGAAAAGATCATGGAACGGAACTTGCAAAATTGGGGAATGAGTTTCAGAGACGGTGAAGAAGGAGGGTTTCCCTTTTAAGGGGTAGGGTCGCAAAAAGATAAATCGATATCCAGTCGGGGTTCATTTGTGATTTATTTTTCCGGCCAGATAATCGATGGATACTTGGAAAAAATCGGCGATTTTCGCCACGATATTGATTCCCGGTTCCCGCTGGTTTTTTTCGTAACGGCTGATAACTTGTTTGCTGGTCGATATTTGATCGGCCAATTGCTCCTGGGTCAGCTGATTCTCTTCTCTGAGCTCTTTTAGGCGCTGCGCGAAAACCTCTTGGGGCTTCAAATTTCTCACCATTCAACCAATCGCCTTCAGATTGGATATCATCGCCCCAAATGCGGTGGCGGTTTTTTGTATTGCACGCGACAAAAGTCAAAAGGAGAGGAGATCAGTCTTTTTCATCGCTATTCCCTAATAAGTAGTCAATCGATACTTCGAAGAACTTGGCGATCCGTACTAGATCAGAATAGGCTGGTTCATTCTCGTTTTTCTCATACTTCGAAATCGTTTGCTTAATAAAACCCAATTCTTTCCCAACTTGCTCAAGGGTCAGATTTTTCTCTTCCCTTAATTGTTTAAACCTTGCTCCAAAAGTGGTGGGTGTTTTCAAAATGAATGACTCCCTTCCGCGTTCAGTATAGCAATTATAGTATGGGTTGATAAGTTCAATGCCTTTTTGATGGGTCTCTTCGTTAAAATATTAGGAACTTTTTATAGAAAATGGAAAGATTTATCTTGACAGTCTATCAATCATAGACTTATGATAAGAATATAGTCTATGGATCGGAGACAAAAGTATTGGAAATGGAAGTACATATTGATGCGCTACCGACATTACGCTTACTTTCTCAATCGGCCTGTATCAAACATCGCCATGATGAGACATAATGCCTGGCAACTTTCTTTTTGACCATCGATTTTGCAATAAGTTTTTGGCCACGAAATAATTGTAGCATATTTCTTTGATTCATGAGTTTGCAAGTTCGCTTTTGCGCGCTAATTGAACTCAATTTCGTTCCTGTGATGGCTTATATCTTGTAAACCTCTCAATACGTTGCATACGAAAATAAATGGATGAAGCATATAGGAGGGTTTATAATGCTGAACAGTGACAGTCAAGGCATTCAGAAATTTATCCTCGAACGGCTGGTTAAAATCCATGACGAACTGCTTATTCATGACCAAGAGTTTCGCGAACTTGGAGAAAAACCTCGTGAGATTTTGAACCAGCTCAGCGCTAAGCTGCCGCCAGAAGATAGCCAGTTACTGGATGAATACGATAGTGAACGGATGGCACAAATGAACCGCCAGGATGAGCTTATTTACAGTGAAGCGTTGATGGATGGGATTTTGTTTGGCTACTGGGTGGCTCTGGTGGGCCGGGGGATGGGGAAAATCAATATTTGATCAGTTTTCCTCGTATCAAGATAGCTATTATTCACTTTGTGAATAACGGATCTTTTTTAGTGACTGAAAGAGCTCATTCAGTCGCTCAGCAAGCTCGTTTTGTGAATAAGAGAGCTTGCTCAGTCGTTCAGCGAGCTCTTTTTGTGGATGAGCAAGCTGGTTTTGTGAATCAGTGAGCTCGCTCAGTCGCTCGGCAAGCTCGCTCAGTCGCTCGGCAAGCTCGCTCAGTCGCTCGGCAAGCTCGCTCAGTCGCTCGGCAAGCTCGCTCAGTCGCTCGGCAAGCTCGCTTTGTGGATAAGCAAGCTTGTTTTGTGAATGGGAGAGCTCGCTCAGTCGTTCAGCAAGCTCTTTTTGTGAATAAACGATCGGCTCTGTCAAGCGATTTGTTTCTGCGGATAAACGGTTCCGTTTAACGCGGTTAATGGTTTTGGCTGTGGATAAATCACATTCCAATGGAGTCCTAAACCCCTTTCCATTAAATTTCGGGATGATCCGTGAAGGATGAGCCCCCGCGGGTATGGAATAATCATAGATTAACCGAAACCATGATCGACAGGACAACGCTATGCCAGGAGGCACCCGAACGTGCGCAAATTCCGCTCGGAACTGATGCTCTATTTTCTCTTGCTCATCCTGATTCTGCTCGCGACCGTGGGCGGCCTCCAGTACAGCTGGACCAAGCGGACCACCGAGAAGATGGTCAGCGATTCGACGCTGGAGACGCTCAAGCAGATCGACAAGAACATGCACTCGATGCTCGGCTACGTCCAGGACATCTCCCTTTTCATCATCGCCAACAACGACGCCCGGACCTTCCTGAAGCTGAAAGAGCGCAGCGACATCATCATGACGCGGCTGTACGAGAATTTCTCGAATCTGACCGGCGCCGCCTTTATCGCCTCGATCAACATTTACGGCGACAACGGGCTCAAACTGGAGACCGAGGGTCCGTCGCGGGACCTGAGCGGCGGCATCATCGCCGGCTATGAGCGGCGGATCCCCAAAAGCGGCTATTATATGCTCACCCCCACTTACCGCCGGAACTACCAGGCGGTGGGCGAGCAATATGTGATCTCCTTTTACCGCCAGATCAATGATATCAACGATCTGACCCGGAGACTCGGCACGCTGCGCATCGACATCAACGAAAACACCATCAACCTCCTCTACCGCAACATCCACCTGGGCCAGACCGGCTACGTCTTCGTGGTCAACAAGGAAGGCTTTGTCGTTTCCCATTCCCAGAAGGAGAAGATCTCCCGGTCGCTCAGGAACGAGTCCTATTTCAAGCCGGTCTTCGACGGGAAAGAAGGATATTACCGCCGCAGCATCGGCGGCCGGGATATGTTGATCACCTATTACACTTCCGCCGATCAGGATCTGATCTACGTCGAGGTGATCCCCTTCGCCGAACTCCTGAAGGACACTATGTTCATCGGGCGGCTCAGCCTGACGGTGATTCTCATCGCCTCGCTGGTGGCCTTGGTGATGTCGTACCTGATCGCCTCCAAGGTGACCGACCCCATCAAGAAGCTGACCGGGCTGATGCAGCGGGTGGAGCGGGGCGATCTGGACGTGGTGATCGATATCGAACGCAAGGATGAGATCGGCGCCTTGGCCGCCAGCTTCAACAGTATGATCGGCCGGTTGAAGCGGTTGATCGACGAGGTGTACAAGACCCGGCTGAAGCGGAAGGAAGCCGAACTCAAAGCGCTGCAGGCGCAGATCGATCCCCATTTTCTCTACAATACCCTGGACACCATCTATTGGACCTCCCGCCAGGAGAACGCCTCCAAATCCGGGGAATTGGTGGAGGCCCTGGCCAAGCTGTTCCGCCTCAGCCTGAACAAGGGCAATGAGATCACCACCATCGAAAAAGAGGTGGAACACCTGGGCAGCTACCTGTTCATTCAGAAGATGCGTTACGACGAGGAGCCGCAGATCGAGATCGCCATCGATCCGCAGCTCTATCCGTACCACACCATCAAGCTGATTCTCCAGCCCCTGGTCGAAAACGCGCTGTACCACGGGATCGCCGAGATCGACGGGCCCGGAAAGATCCGGGTGACCGGCGCCGAAGTCTCCGGTGAGATCGTCTTTGAAGTCAGCGATAACGGCGTCGGAATGACCGACGCCAAGATCCGCGAGATCTTTCAGGAGAACGCCGGCGACCAGGGCGGCTATGGCCTCAAGAATGTCGACGAGCGGATCCGGCTGTATTTCGGCGAGCGCTACGGGATCGAGATCGACAGCGCGCCGGGCCGGGGAACCCGGGTGCGGGTGCGGATTCCAAAGTATATCGAAAGGAATGGAGCCAATGGCGTTGCTTAAGATTGTCATCGTGGACGACGAAAAAATGATCCGGGAAAGCATGGCCGCCACCTTTCCCTGGCACGAACTGGGGATCGAAGTGGCCGGAACCGCCGAGAACGGCCTCAAAGGCCTGGAGTTGGTGGCCGCCACCCGGCCGCACATCATTCTGACCGACATCCGGATGCCCCGGATGGACGGCCTGGAATTCATCAAAAGAGTCCGGGAAACCCTGCCCGACGTGAAGATCATCATTCTCAGCGGCTACGATGAGTTTTCCTACGCCCAGAAAGCCTTGCGCTACGGGGTTTCAGATTATATTCTGAAGCCGGTGGGCGCCAAAGAGCTGACCCGGGTGATGCAAAAACTGGTCCAGGAGATGGAAGCGGAATTCTCGGCCGAACTCTTTTTGGTCAAAGCGAAGCAAGAGATCGGCCTGGGGCTGGAGGCCTACCTGAACTCCATCCGGCTCGGCGACGGGAAAAAGGCCGGCGCGGTGCTGGACGAGATCGTCCTGAAGCTGATGAGCCAAAAAATCTCCCCCGAACAGCTGCGCAAAGTCTGCCTGGAACTGTCCAACCAGGTCCTTGAGGCGCTGCAGCGCGACGGCATTCCGTTGTCCGGCGAATGGCAACCGGGAAACGGCCGCGCTTATCAGGATCTCCGCTCCCTGGCCACAGCCGAGGAGCTATACGGCTGGCTGCGCCGGTTTACCGCGGGCATCGCCCGCTATGTGGAGGAGCGGAAGGATAACGGCCATCACGTGGCGATTCAAAAGGCGCTCCAATATATTGACGGCCATTACGCCGAGGAGCTCTCGGTCAAGGCCGTGGCCGAGCAGGTCTGCCTGAGCCCCGACTATTTCAGCCATATCTTCAAGAAGGTGCGCGGCGAGAGTTTCACCGATTATCTGAATCAGGTGCGGATCCGCAAGGCCACCGAGCTGCTGGCGAACAACCTCTACAAGGTCTACGAGGTCTCCGACATGGTGGGCTACAGCGATTACAAGTATTTCAGCAGCGTCTTCAAGAAGATCACCGGCGTGTCGCCCACCGACTACCACGGCTTGCAACGCTGAAGAAAATATTCCCTGATCCGCAGGTTCTAAGAATATCCGATACAATCGAAGAATTGTGGATTCTTAACATCCTCTTAAAATTATATAATGAAACTGTTCCAAAGCGCGCGTTGCAAATGCCAAGTTCACCCATAAACGACCGGCCCAGGATCCCGATCTTAACAGCTGAAGACGGGTTGCGGCTGATTTCAAGAAGGTTGAAGGGGACTTGGCACCAAGGAACCGTTTGCGATGAAAACCAATGGACAACGGGAGGTGCCGATTCGTATGAAGAAACGAAGAATACTCAGTCTGTTTTTGGCAGGTTTGATGCTGGTCGGACTGGCGGGTTACAGCAGCCAGGTGGGTGCCGACAGCGAACCGGTGAAATTTACCTTATGGCATTCCTATGTGGGTGCGGACATGCGCGCCCCGTTTATGGATGAGATCCTCAAGAAATTCAGCGCCGAATATCCCGACATCAAGATCGTGGAAGAGCAGATCCCCCGCGATCAATATCAGACCAAACTGAAGACCCTGGCGGCCGCCGGCCAATTGCCGGATGCCTTCGTCCTGTGGCCGAACGCCATGACCCAGGAGTTCGCCAAGGCCGGCCTGCTGGCGGACATCAACGATCTGCTGGAACAGAACCCCGACTGGAAGAATTCTTTCGTGGCCCCGGCTCTGAAAGAATTCACCGTGGGCGGCAAGACCTACTCCGCCGGAATCGGCGTATCCGTCACCTCGATCGTGTATTACAACAAAGCTTTGTTTGCCAAATACAAGCTGGCCTATCCGAAGACCTATAAACAACTGTTGAACGTGGTGAAAGTCTTCAAGAAAAACGGGGTCATCCCGATCAGCCTGGGCAATAAGCCCAAATGGCCGGCGCAATCCACCATCTTCAGCCTGATGGCCAACCGCCGGACCGGCAGCGAATGGCTGGACAATGTCCTGAGCAAGAAAGGCGCCAAGTTCACTGACAAACAATTCGTGGCCGCTTTGAAAGACCTGAAGACCCTGACCGACCTCGGCGCGTTCAACAAAGACTACAACAGCCTGGACAATGTCCAGATGCGCGATTACTTCTACCGTGGCCAGGCGGCCATGATGATCGACGGCTCCTGGGCGCTGACCGACATGATCAGCAAAGCCCCGGATGCGTTGAAAAAGAACATTGAGATGGGCGTATTGCCTGCCTTCGAGGGCGGCAAGGGCGATCCGAACGTTATGTCCGGCGTCAGCGCCACCGGCATCGTCGTCAGCGCCAAAGCTTCACCCAAACAAAAAGAAGCCATCAAGAAGCTGATCAAGTTTGTCACCGACAAGAACGCTCAACAGCTGTATGTCAAGAGCAGCATCCCGGTATCCTTCAAGAACGTGGATATCGATCCCGGCAAGGTTGACCCGCTCTTCGCCAAATTGGTGGACCTGATCAAAAAGCACCCGTTTGTAACCGTGTATGACTCGGCGCTCAATTCCGAACAGACCGAGATCATCAACAACGGCTTGCAAGCCGTGATGATGGGCATGCAAAAACCCGAAGATCTGGCCAAACAATTGCAAGCGGCGGTTAAGTAATCCGATAATATCCTAGAAAATCACGAATTCAGCGAAGTTGTTTTGAACGGATCGTCAAAAAGGGTATGGAATGTGGACCGGCTTGAGATCAAGAATGTGTTGGCATGATTGAAAACTGCTCCGCTTTCCTGCCCTTTTTTGTCGACCGGAAGAATTGCCTGCAAGGGAAGGGGGCAATTCTTCCGGGATCGATTTATCTTTGGTTTAGAGGTGAGAAAATGTATATCACCAGTAAAAATAAGAACTATATCGCCATTGGCTTGCTGCCGGCGCTCCTGTTCTATCTGGTCCTGGTCGTCTATCCGATTATCCGCTCGTTCTTTTACGGTTTTTATGACTGGAACGGCTTGAGCGCGCCGATCTATATCGGACTGCAAAACTTCAAGGAAATTTTGACGGATGGGGTTTTCTGGTATTCCTTTAAAAATAACATCTTTATCGTCGTGGCGTCGGTCTTTGGGCAGGTGCCCATCGGACTGATCCTGGCGATTATCCTAAACCGGAAATTGAAAGGAGCCCGGTTCTTCCGATCGGTCTTCTTTATCCCGATGATCCTCTCCACCGTGGTCATCGGTTTGCTGTGGACCACCATGCTCAATTCGCAGACGGGATTGGTCAATACGCTCTTGCAAAGTATCGGGCTGGGGGCTTTGGCCCAAGACTGGCTGGGCGATCCGCGGCTGGCGATGTATACGGTCAGCGGGGTCGTGATCTGGCAATTCATCGGGTTTTATATGATTATTTTCCTGGCGGCCCTCCAGAATATCCCGGTGGATATCATGGAAGCGGCGGAGATCGACGGAGCGAATGAGGCGCAGAAGCTGTTCCGGATCACCCTGCCGATGATGTGGACCACCATCAAAACCGCGGTCGTCCTGTGCATCGCCGGCAGCATGCGCTCCTTTGACCTGGTCTTTGTCATGACCCAGGGCGGACCGGCCCATGCCACCGAACTGATGGCCACCTATATGTACAACAAGACCTTCTCGGTCTACAAATACGGCTACGGCAGCGCGATCTCCCTGGTCATTTTCATCATCAGTTTCAGCTTCATCCTGTTCAGCCAGAAACTGATGGGCCGCAGCAAAGCCGATGAAGGAGGGGAATAAGATGAGCACTCAACTGAAAAGCTTCGGTGACGCGGCCCGGCCTCACGCTGCCCGCAACCGCTGGGAGAAGCCGCTGTTGTATCTGGTCCTCACGCTGCTCAGCGTGGCGACGCTGTTTTGCTTGATTTGGATGTTCTACACCTCCTTCAAGAGCAACGCCGAGATTACCATGAACATCTTTGCGCTCCCGACCCAGTTGCATTTTGAGAACTACGTCAATGCCTGGCAGACCGCAAAGATCGGGGTCTATCTGTTCAACAGCGTCTACGTGGCCACGGTGGCCATCGTCCTGACGGTCCTGGTCAGCGCCATGGCCGCGTTTATCTTGTCCAAATTCACCTTCCGGCTGCAAAGACTGGTGTATACGATGTTCATCATCGGAATGCTCATCCCGTTGCAGTCGGTTTTGGTGCCGCTGTTTATCCAGATGCGGAACCTAAACCTGCTGAACACCCACTGGTCGCTGATCTTTTCCTACACCGCGTTCGGACTGCCGATCTCCGTCTTTATTTTGGAGAGTTTCATGCGTTCGTTCCCCGACGCCATTATCGAGGCGGCGGTGATGGACGGCTGTTCGATCCCGCGGGTCTTTTTCCAGATGATCCTGCCGATGTCGCGGCCGGCCATCGCCACGGTGACCATCTTGAACTTCCTGAATAATTGGAAGGAATTCTCGTTTGCCCTGATCTTCATCAATGATGACATCAAAAAGACGCTGCCCCTCGGACTTTATAATTTTTTGGGCGCCTATAGCAGCAACTATGCCGAACTGATGGCCGCCCTGACCATCTCGTCGATCCCGATTATCCTGTTGTACCTGATCCTGCAGGAACAGGTCATCAACGGCATGACCAGCGGCGCGGTGAAAGGTTGAACCGGAGCAAGGACGGATTTTCATTTTCGATAAGGAGTTGTGAGAAACATGGCTCAGCTGATTTTTCCGAAAGACTTTCTATGGGGCGCGGCGACCGCCTCGTATCAGATCGAGGGAGGAGCCGCCGACGACGGGAAGGGCGAATCGATCTGGGATCGTTTCAGCCATATCCCCGGCAAGGTGACCAACGGCGACACCGGCGACGTGGCCTGCGACCACTACCACCGTTACCGGGAGGACGTCCGGCTCATGAAGGAGCTGGGACTGAAGGGATACCGCTTCTCCATCTCCTGGCCCCGGGTTTTCCCGAACGGACGGGGTGCGGTGAACCCCCAGGGGATCGACTTCTACAACCGGCTGGTTGACGAGCTGCTGGCCAACGGGATCGAGCCGGCGGTGACCCTCTATCACTGGGATCTGCCCCAGGCTTTGCAGGAGAACGGCGGCTGGGGCAACCGGGCCATCGTCGACGATTTCGCGGCATATGCCGCTTACCTCTTTGACGTTTTGGGCGACCGGGTCAAGAAATGGATCACCCACAATGAACCCTGGGTGGTGGCCTTCGCCGGACATTTCCAGGGCCGGCACGCTCCGGGGCTCACCGATCTGCCCCTGGCGGTCCAGGTGACCCATCATCTGATCCTGTCCCATGCCAAAGCGGTCCAGGCTTACCGCGCCAGCAAGCATGGTGACGGCCAGATCGGGATCACCCTGAATCTCTATCCCAGCGTTCCGGCTTCGGACTCCGAGAGCGACAGGGCGGCCGCCACTTTGGTGGACGGGCACAATAACCGCTGGTTCCTCGATCCGGTCCTCAAAGGCGAGTACCCCGCGGATATCCTCCGCCTCTATCAGGAGCGCTTGAACTCGCCGGTGATTGAGCCCGGCGACATGGAGTGCATCGCCGCCAGTCCCATGGACTTCCTGGGCATCAACTACTACTTCCAGAAGGTGGTCAAGCATTCGGAGGTCCACCCGATCCTGCAATTTGAGGAAATCAAGCCGGAAGGCTCGGAATATACGGCGATGAATTGGGAGATTACGCCGCAGGGCCTCACCGATCTGCTGGTCCGGCTCGACCGGGACTACCATCACCCCGATCTGTATATTACCGAGAACGGCGCCGCCTTCAAGGATGACCGCCGCGACGGCGGGGTGGTGGATGACCAGGACCGGCTGAAGTTTCTGCAGCAGCATTTCGCCGCGGCCCACCGCGCGCTGGAAGCCGGCGTCAAGCTGAAGGGCTACTATGTCTGGTCGCTGATGGATAATTTCGAATGGGCCCATGGCTACGGCAAGCGTTTCGGCCTGATCTACATCGACTATCAGACGCTGGAGCGGACCTGGAAAAAGAGCGCGCTCTGGTACCGCGAGGTCATTCGCGACAACGGCCTTTAATCGCTATGCCACGACATGAATCTTTGACGGGTAGATTTGCGAAAATAACGGACGCTGCACCGTTTCTTCGCGAATCAGGCGATTTAAATCATGCCGTTGCATAGAACGGGTTGTATTTCAAGCGCCCCGGCCGGAGAGCAAGCTCTCTGCGGCCGGGGCGTTTCAAAAATGCTTCGAAAAAGGGGAAGAAAACCAAGATGAAGATCTTGTTGAATGAAGGATGGCAACTGCAAGGCTGCGACCGGCATTCCAAAGCGGACGAAGCCGCCCGTTCCGGGCAATGGTCCGGCGAATGGCTGGACGCGGCGGTTCCCGGCGATGTCCATTCCACGCTGTTGCGGCACGGCCGGATCGCCGATCCCTTTTACTCCACCAATGTGGAGAAATGCCGCTGGATCGAGGATAAGGTCTGGTGGTACCGGATGGAATTCAGCTTCGACCGGCCACTGGCGGACGGCGCGATCTGCGAATTATGCTTTGACGGGCTGGACACTTTCGCTACGGTCTATCTGAATGACCGGGAATTGGGCAGCCATGAGAATATGTTCACCCCGGCGGTCTTTGACGTCACCGGCCGGCTGCGGCCGGGACTCAACCGGCTGGCGGTGCGGTTCGATTCGACCATCGCCGCCACCGCCGGCAAGGACTATGAGAAGATGTGGTACTCCTACAGCCCGAACCGGGCCTGGGTCCGCAAGGCCCAGATGAATTTCCGCTGGGACTGGGGGCCGCGCCTGATCACCGCCGGGATCTGGCGGGATGTCGCGTTGAATGTCTACCAGACCGCCAAGATCGACAGCGTCTTCGCCCACACTGCGGCGCTCCGGGAAGACGCGGCCGATCTGCAGCTGGAGATCGCCGCAACCGTCTGGCGGCCCGAGGCCGGGCTCCACGCGGAGATCACTTTGAGCCGGCCCGGACAACGCTTGACCGATACGGTGGCGCTGCGGGAGGGCCGGGCCGCGTTGCGCCTGACCGTGCCGGAGCCCAAGCTCTGGTGGACCCACGATCTGGGCGAGCCGGCGCTCTATGATCTGACTGTCTTGCTCAAAGACGGCGCGACCATGGTCGACAGTTACAGCACGCCAATCGGCATCCGCACCCTGACCGTGCAACAGCGGACCGAGGACGGCCAAAAGCGTTTCACCTTCGTATTAAACGGCGTTCCGACCTTCGCCAAGGGCGCCAACTGGATTCCGGCCCACAGCTTTATCGGAGCGATCGGGGAGGATGCTTACCGCCAGTGGATCGCCATTGCCAAGGAAGGCCGGATGAATATGTTGCGGGTCTGGGGCGGCGGCATCTACGAGAAGGAATGGTTTTACCGCGAATGCGACCGGCAGGGGATCATGGTCTGGCAGGATTTCATGTTCGCCTGCTCGTCTTATCCCGACTTCGATCCGGAATTCATGGCCAATGTGCGCGAGGAGGTCCGCTACGCCGTCACGGCGCTGCGCAACCATCCGTCGCTCGCCATCTGGTGCGGCAATAACGAGATCCAGTGGATTCACGGCCAGAAGCTCTCCGACCTGCAAGACTTGCGGCTGTATGGCGAGAAGATCTATCACGACCTGATGCCCGAGCTCCTGGCGGAGTTGGATCCGACCCGGCTGTACTGGCCGAGCTCGCCGTTTGGCGGCAACGACCCCAACAGCGACGACGAAGGCGACAAGCATAACTGGCAGGTCTGGGCGGGCCAGGTCTATCCGCACCGCCACGGCGAAAAGCTGGTGGTCGATAACACCCCGGCGGGAATCTCCTTCAAAAAGTTCGCCCAGGATTACGGCAAGTTCGTCTCGGAGTTCGGGATCCACGCCGCGCCGGTGCTGCGCACGCTCCAGGAGTGCCTGCCGCAGGAGGAGTTGTACTGGGGCAGTTTCGGATTGCGCTACCGGAACAAAGACAAGCGGCCGAACCGGGGCTTTCTGATGATGCAGAGCTACACCGGGCTCCCGTCCGATCTCGGGCAGTATATCGACTATTCGATGCTGGCCCAGGCCGAAGGGCTGAAGTACGGACTGGAGCATTACCGGCGGCGCAAGCCGGAATGCAGCGGCGCCTTGATCTGGCAGCTCAACGACTGCTGGCCGGCGATCAGCTGGAGCATCGTCGATTTCCACGGCCGGCCCAAAGCCTCCTATTATTATGTGCGCCGGGCGTTCCAGCCCATTCTGCTCTCCTTCAAGGAAGAGGGGCCGGACACGGTCTCCCTCTGGGCGATCAATGACACGCTCCAGGAGTACCGGGACCGGGTGGAAATCGGGCTGGCCGATTTCTTCGGCAATTCGGAGTACCGGGAAGTCCTGGAGATCGCGGTCCCGGCCAATCGTTCGGTCAAGCTCCGGGAATTCTCCAAGAACCGGATCAATGTGACCTACACCAATTTCGAATTCCTATACGCCCAGCCGGGCGACGCGGCGGCCGGGGGCAATCTCTTCTTCTTCGAGGATTATAAGGATCTGAACCTGCCGCCTTGCCGGCTGGAGGTGAACCGGGACAGGGCAGTGGAGGACCGCCTGGAGCTCCGGATCCGGACCGACAATTTTGCCAAGTTCGTCAAGATCGAGCACCGGCTGGACGGGGCTACCCTCAGCGATAACTATTTCGATCTGCGGCCGGGCGAGGAGAAGATCGTGACCCTTCAAGGCTTGCCGGGCAGCCTGCTCCGCCCGGAAGAGATTCAGGTCGCCGCGCTCAATCAGGGAAGCTAATCCGCTCGCACCGCCGGAGTTCCTTCACGATCGCCATCAATCGAGGCCGTTCTTTCGCGAACGGCCTCTTGAACGGGGCTGTGCGGAGCGGGTGGCCCGTCCGGACTCCTCAGGAGCGAACCTCGCGAAAGACCCACATCAGGATCAGACCCAGCACGGTGACAACCATCCCGGCCAGGACCAAGGGCCGGCTGTAAGCGGTCCGGGTATTGTTGCCGATCAGGACCAGAATGGCCCCGAGGATTGCGATATAGACCATGAAATGACCTCTTTTCGTGAAATGGCCGGGCGAATCACCGGCCGCCGGCTTCGCCGCGAAACGAAGTCGGGATGACTTCCAGATGAGCCGATTCCTCGGCGCCGCTATCGTTCGGCGATAGCGTTTGACAAACGCGGCCACATTCGATATTATAATCTTTAACTTAAAAGTTTTGCGGCGAATCCAACGAAGGAGTGGTAATTTTGGCTTTTTATTATCAGGAGCCATCCCGGACATTCAGCGAATACCTGCTCATCCCCAATCTGACCCGGACCGATAATATCCCGGCCAATGTCGACCTGACGGTGCCGGTGGTCAAATACCGGACCGGCGAGCAGTCCGCGCTGCGCATGAATATCCCGATCGTCTCGGCGATCATGCAATCGGTCTCCGACAACAATCTCGCGGTGGCCCTGGCCCGATCCGGCGGAATCTCGTTCATCCACGGCTCGCAGTCCGTGGCCGACCAGGCGGAGATGATCCGCAAGGTCAAGAAGTACAAGGCCGGCTTCGTGATCAGCGATTCCAACCTGACCCCGGACCATACGCTCCGGGACATCCTGGCCCTGAAAGAGCGGAAAGGCCATTCGACCGTGGCGGTGACCGAGGACGGCACCCCCAACGGCAAACTCTTGGGGATCGTCACCAGCCGCGATTACCGGATCAGCCGGGACGCTTTGGACAAACCGATCCGTGAATTCATGACGCCGTTCGCTTCGTTGGTGTACGGCCGTGAGGGAATTTCCCTCTCCGAAGCCAACGACATCATCTGGGACCATAAGCTCAATTGCCTCCCGATCATCGATGAGAACCAGAACCTGATGTATTTCGTATTCCGCAAGGACTATGACAGCCATAAGGAAAACCCCTACGAACTCCTGGACCAGCACAAGCGCTACGTGGTCGGGGCCGGGGTCAACACCCGCGATTTCGCGGAGCGCATTCCCGCCCTGGTGGAGGCCGGCGCGGACGTCCTGTGCATCGATTCGTCGGACGGCTTCAGCGAGTGGCAGCGCCGCACCATCGAATATGTCCAAGCGAATTTCAAGGGGCAGATCGGCATCGGCGCCGGCAATGTGGTGGACCGGGAAGGCTTCCGTTATCTGGTCGAGTCCGGCGCGGACTTCGTCAAGGTCGGCATCGGCGGCGGCTCGATCTGCATCACCCGCGAGCAGAAAGGGATCGGGCGGGGCCAGGCCACGGCGTTGATCGAAGTGGCGGCCGCCCGCGACGAATATTTCCAGGAGACCGGGATCTACATTCCCATCTGTTCCGACGGCGGCATTGTCCATGATTATCATATCACACTGGCGCTGGCGATGGGGGCGGATTTCGTGATGATGGGGCGCTATTTCGCCCGCTTCGACGAGAGCCCGACCAAGAAATTCAAGCTCGGCAACAATTACGTCAAGGAATACTGGGGCGAAGGCTCCAACCGCGCCCGCAACTGGCAGCGTTACGACCTGGGCGGCGGACAAGGACTCTCCTTCGAGGAAGGGGTCGACTCCTACGTCCCCTATGCCGGCGGTTTGAAGGAGAATCTCGACATCACCCTCAGCAAGATCAAGTCGACCATGTGCAATTGCGGCGCGCTCTCCATCCCCGAGTTGCAGCGGACCGCCCGGATTACCCTGGTCTCTTCCACCAGCTTGATCGAGGGCGGCGCCCACGACGTGATCCTAAAGGACAAGACGGTCTACAGCGAGACGTGAAATCCCGCGTCCGCTACCGGATTTTAAGAACTCCTGCCGAGGCAGGAGTTTTTTGTTGAACTTCTGCGATAACGGAAAGAAGGCCGGCGATGGCGGAAGGAAGGTCTTCCATGACCGGAGGACGGTCTGCCGCGGGGAAAAGCAGTTCTGCCACGGCGGCGGGAAGGCCTGCTGCGGCGAAAGGAAGATCGTCCAGCACGGCCGGAAGGTCTTCCGTGGCGGCGGGAAGGTCCGCTGCGGTGGGAAGAAGGTCTGCCATGTCATTGGGACTAAGTCATAGTAAATTTGGATTGAATGGAAGGAATTCACTCCATTCCATCGAAGTAAATTCCAGAAAGAAAAGCAGGAAGGAATCACGGTCATGAGAATGAGAAGTTTCCTTAAGGGCATCATCGCCCTGATGATCTTAGCCGCTCTGTCCGCGGGCGCGGCGCTCGCCGACCCTAACGTCCCCACTCTGGAGGGGCAATGGGCCGTCACGATCCGCCGCGATCTTTCGACTACCAATGACGTCTGGACCATCTCCCGGAATGGCGACGGCTATGTCATTGACAGCAAGATGGAGGGGAGAGTGCCGATTCTGCAGATCCGGGAGAACCCCGACGGGCTGGAGCTCGAATTGGAGCCCACCGCCTGGGAACGGTCGGCGTTGAACGTCATCCGCAAATATTGCCGCCTGGCCTGGCAGGACGACCGGACGGTGGAAGGATACCGCGTCAGTATCTGGCGCTTGCAGGGTGTGATGGATGGCAATCTGAATGAAACCATCCGCATGCAGAAAATCCTCTCCGACCGGGATATGCGCCAAGCGGCGCGGACTGAAGGGACTCCGGTCCAGATTCGGCTGGATGGGAACAGCCTGCGGGCCTATAGCCATCGTCTGACCCAGCTCCGGGAGAACCTCCGGAACGGACTCGAAAAAGAAAATATGACCCTCAAACAGCGGGCCGAGCTGTTCAGCCGCCAGGGGGACCAACGCAGCGCCCTGGGGGACTCCGCCTCCGGCAACGCGATGAAAATGGCCAATTATGGGGCGGCTCAAGGGTATTATCGCAATGCGGCGTTGCTCGGCGAACGGATCTCCCGCAACCTCACCGTGATGCAGCTGCTGAAGAACCCGCTGCCGCCCGGCGATACCCCCCAACAGCTCTTGAACAATTTTGAC
The DNA here is from genome assembly GCF_004340685.1 of Hydrogenispora ethanolica. NCBI lineage: Bacteria > Bacillati > Bacillota > Hydrogenispora > Hydrogenispora ethanolica. The sequence goes on from NZ_SLUN01000030.1 coordinate 58,424, forward strand.
GGGATCTGGCTCCAGGAGAACGAGGCGAATTATACTTTGAACAAGTGGAAGATCCTCGTCAGCGGCGCCAATTTGAAGATCTTTGCCGCGCCGCTGCGCACCGAGACCGACGTGGCCACCGACTATCTGACCAACGGCACCGCGGCGGACGTCTTTGAAGCGGTCAACATCGTCAATCCCAGCTTGAACGGGGACGGCTCTTTGTCTTTTACGATGACGTGGCGGAATGAGACTCGCAACGTCACCTGTTACCTGATCCAGCCCAACCTGGCGTACGGCTCGATGACGGCGGGAAACTCCCGCTCCAACCTGCGCCTGGTCAAAATCGGCCGCAATGCGGCTCCGAACTGACGGCCGGACTGCAACCTCCCGGCCTGACGGCAATAGGGGGCCATGCCGGTTGATGGGAAAGGGGATGGCGGTTCGCCCGAGTAACGGTGCCAAAAAGCTCGGAACGGCCGAAAAAGGCATAAACTTCGGGGCGACGGTCTATACTTAACTTCATCAACTTTCGGAACGAAGGAGCGCTCATGAAAATTCTCTTGGTCTATCCCGGTTACCCCGAGACATTTTGGAGCTTCAAATACGCCCTGCGGTTCATCGACAAGTCGGCCACCAATCCGCCGCTGGGGCTGCTGACGGTCGCGGCCATGCTGCCGCCGGAATGGGAGCAACGGCTGGTGGATCTGAACGTCAAAAAGCTGGCCGACTCCGATCTGCGCTGGGCCGATTATGTGCTCATCAGCGCGATGGCGGTCCAAAAACCGTCGGCCGTCAAGGTGATCGAACGTTGCCATGCCTTGGGGGTGAAGACCATTGCCGGCGGGCCGCTCTTCACCTCCGACCCGGAAGAGTTTCCCCTCGTCGACCACCTGGTGCTGAACGAGGCGGAATTGACCATGCCGGAGTTCCTGCGCGATCTGGCGAACGGCGCCCCCCGGCGGATCTATACTTCGGAGCAGTGGGCGGACCTGACGCAGACCCCGGTGCCCCGCTGGGATCTGGTGGATCTGAGGCGTTACGCCTCGACCTGCCTCCAATACTCGCGCGGTTGCCCGTTCAATTGCGACTTCTGCGATATCACCGCGCTTTACGGCCGGGTGCAGCGGACCAAGACCGCGGCCCAGGTCCTGGCGGAGCTGGAGAGCTTATACCATAAGGGCTGGCGCGGCAATGTCTTCATGGTGGACGACAATTTCATCGGCAATACCCAAAAGCTCAAAACGGAGCTGCTTCCGGCGCTGACCGAGTGGATGGAGCGGCATCGTTTTCCCTTCACCTTCTATACCCAGCTCTCGATCAACCTGGCTGACGATGAGGAGCTGATGCGGCGGATGGTGGCGGCCGGCTTCGATACCGTTTTCATCGGCATCGAAACGCCGCACGAGGAGAGCCTGGCCGAATGCCACAAGAATCAGAATAAGCGGCGCGACCTGGTGGCGGCGGTCAAGAAGATCCAGCACTTCGGCTTGCAGGTATTGGGCGGCTTTATCATCGGTTTCGATCACGACCCGCCGACCATCTTCGAGAAGCAGATCGAATTCATCCAGAAGAGCGGGATCGTCACCGCCATGGTCGGCCTGTTGAACGCGATGCGCGGCACGCTGCTCTATCAAAGGCTGCAGCAAGAGGAGCGCCTGCTTGAGCGGGACGGCGGGAACAATACCGACGGTTCACTGAACTTCATCCCCAAAATGCCGCGGGAGCTCCTGGTGAACGGCTACCGCAAAGTGGTGGACACCATTTACGCTCCGGAATATTACTACCGCCGGGTCAAGGAGTTCCTCAAGGAGTACCGGCCCTTCCCCAGGAAAGCGCTCCGGCTCAGCTGGCGCGATCTCTACGCCTTGACCCGGGCCTTCGTCTCCATTGGAATCTTCGGCGAGGAACGGCTCTATTTCTGGAAACTGCTGGGCTGGACGATGCTCAAGCGGCCGCAGTCATTCCCGCTGGCGGTCACCTGTTCGATCTATGGTTTTCACTTCCGGAAAGTATTCGCGGAGCTGAAACCGTCGTAAAATCTCACTTGACCACCCGTCCCGACGCTTCGAACAAGCAATGAACGGACCATTCCCGCAGGAGTGGTCTTTTTTGCATGATTGGAGTGATTTGGGCGCTCAAGATTGCAGGGTTTGCCGGCCGAGTGTCGAAGATATTGGCAAGCTTTGAGGAAAATGCTGGTGGGACTTCCAGGGAAAGCGGATTCCCTGGCCGTGAACCGCGGGAGCCCGGAAGCTTCGATATCATGGGAGAGGGTGTTCGGAATGGATGAGAACGTATTGCGGGAGATCAGCGCCAGCTGGCGGGGGGCCAGGTATCCGGTGGTCTTGACCGGAGCGGGGATCAGCACCGAGTCGGGGGTGCCTGATTTTCGCTCGTCCAAGGGATTATGGCGGCAGACGCCGGAAGAACTGTCGTCCATCACCATGTTGGAGCGGAAGCCGGAGCTCTTCTATCCGTTCTACCAGGACCGGATCCGCAATATCCTGGCGGCCGGACCCAACGCGGGCCATTTCGGGCTGAGCCGGCTGATGGAGCACGGCTATCTCAGAGTGCTGATCACCCAGAATATCGACGGCTATCACCAGCTCGCGGGCGCGCCAGAAGTGCTGGAACTGCACGGGACCCTACGCAAGGTGAGCTGCATGCGCTGCCACGCCGCTTTCGACAGCCGGCAGATGTTGCCGGAGGCGGAAGATGAGACGTTGACGCCGGGAGTGGGGCCGGAGTGCCAGTGCCCCGAATGCGGCGGCAGACTGCGGCCGGACATTGTGCTATTCGGCGAGGGATTGCCGGAACGGGCCTGGGAGAAGGCGATGCGGGCGGCGCGGCGCGCCGATCTTTTTGTGGTCGTCGGCTCCTCGCTGACGGTCGGCCCCGCCAACCTCTTACCGGAGTGGGCGGCCGATGCCGGAGCGCGGTTGCTCATCATCAACCGGGAAGCCACACCCTTGGACCGCCTGGCCCGCTGGGTGGTGCGGGAAAGTGCCGGAGCGGTCATCTCTGCTCTGGTTGACAGCATTTTGGCAGAGCCGGTATGAGCACGGCCCCACGGCGGCTTGGATCTGTTTATTTGGACCCGGCGACCTTGGGCCGGAGCAAATAGGGCACGATCACCGCGTGCCAGGTGTTGCCGATCATCTCCAGCGCGAAATAGAACAGCGCCAGGCTGGACACGGCGTAGATCCCCCGCAATACCCGTTTGCCCACGTAGTTGCGGGCCAAAGCGACAAAGACCGCGAATCCGAGACACCAGAGCGCTCCGCCGAGGATGAACCCCAGGAAAAAGGCACAGAGCGTCATCCCGTCCAACGACTGGCTATGCGGCAGCAACCCGCCCCCCACGCCGCTCCAGAAGGCGATCCCCAGCGGACTCGCCAGCGAGAAGAAGACGCCGGTGCTGAAGTTCTTGGTGCACTGGCCGGAATCGTCCTCCGCTGAACGGTCCTTTAATTTCTGCGCTTCATTCAGCGAGAGCCAGGCCAGCCGCAGCAGAAAGGTCGCCCCGACAATGGTCAGGAGAATCCGCATCTCTACGATATGTATCAGTAAAGCCGTACCGGTCAGGCCGATGATCGCCCAGATCAGATCGCCGATCAAGGCGCCGGCTTGTACTTTAAAACAAGGCCGGAATCCGTAGCGCAGTCCCCGCCGCAACGATTCGGTATTCACCGCTCCCGGCGCCGCATTATAGGCCAGGCCCAATCCCACCGCTGTCCAAAACAGTTCCATCTTGAAAATTTCCTCCGTTGTTCCTTACGGGCGGCTCCACGCCCAAAATTCAACCTGAAAAGTAACCGCCAATTCATAAGTATACCGGGTCCGGGCGGCCGGTTCAAGATCCGGTTCTTCCAAACCGCATTAAAAGCGTTGTGATAAACCCCGTCCGAAGGTCGGGGCGTTCACAAAAGCTCAGAGAAGCAAGTGATAAAGTCGATTTTTTATCCTTTGAAAGAGTGATTTCCGAATTTGAGGACTTTATCACATGGCTTCTAAAAACGATGAGTTTCGGATGGGCCGAACGCATGGAGCGGAATCATTTTACGCGTCGGCTTCATTCCATGCCACGCTACTAAGGTTTGAAAGATATTGCAAATGATTTTCATTATATTTCAACATCAATCATAGCCATCTACAAACATCAATGTGCATTAAACGGCATTTATATCAAACGGAAGGATAAACCTCGAAAAGATAACCCAAAATTTCGGCAAAAGTATTGCATGATTTATCAAACTATGTCATTATTATTAATATAAAACTGCAAAACAATTCACGGGTTTGGGGATGCGATTCAATTCATTTCGTTTCGTTAGAAACCACCCAGCGTTTCATATTAAACCAGTTTGAACATTTCGTCATTTTGATCGAAGGAGGATTTGCATGGCACCCATCAATCAGGAAGCGACGTTGCCGGCCGAAAGAAGAAAAAGGCTCCTAGAGTATATTCAGCAGAACCGGAGCGGTCGTATTGAAGAACTCGCCGCCGTATTGGATGTTTCGGAGGCTACGGTCCGGCGCGACCTTTCCGTCCTGGAAACGGAAGGATTGATCAGCCGTACCTACGGCGGAGCGATTTTGCCCGAGAGCAGCACTGCCTTTGAGCGGCTTTATCCGGAAAAAAGATTGCTCTGCTCTGAAGAAAAGCGGGCAATCGGCTTGGAAGCCGCTTCCCTGGTGAACGACGGGGAAACTTTGATCCTCGATTCCGGGTCGACCACCTTTGAGATTGCCCGGAACCTGAGCAATCATAAGAACTTGACCATCATCACCTATGATCTCTTCATCGCCAGCACTATCACCTATGATCCCTCAACCACCGTGATTGTCACCGGCGGTAGCCGCCGCGAAGGGTTTAATGTACTGGTTGGCCCGATCGCCGAGGATCTCTTGCGTCAGGTCCGGGTGAACAAGGCTTTCCTGGGAGCGGACGCCGTCGACATCGTTCAAGGAATCACCAACGCCACGTTTATCGAGGTTCAGATCAAACGGTTAATCATTGAAGCCGCCAGCCAAGTATATCTCGCCGCCGACCATTCCAAATTCGGCCATGCCGCGCTGGCCAAAGTTTGCGCATTCGATCAGATCGACCATGTAATCACGGATTCCGGCATCGATGAATCCATCTTGCAAGGACTGCAGCAACTGGGAATTCCGACCACCTTGGCCGCGCTGTGAGGGATCATTCGTATCGGCCCTGGCCGGCCGTTTCTCTGAAATAAATCGTTTGACAATACATCAAAGGAGTAGATTACCATGAATTGGTTGACCGAAGTATTAGGAACTCAGAAACCGATCATCGCCATGTGTCATTTCCCGGCATTGCCCGGAGATCCGTCCTATGACAAGCAGGGCGGCATCACCAAGGTGGTGGAGGAGGCGCGGCGCGAGCTGCTGTCCCTGCAGGAAGGGGGAGTCGACGCCATCATGTTTTCCAATGAATTCAGCCTTCCTTACCTGACCAAAGTCCGGACTGAAACCGTGGCGGCCATGGCCCGGATCATCGGTCAACTGATGCCGGAGATTAAAGTGCCGTTTGGGGTCAATGTATTATGGGATCCCGCCGCTTCACTGGATTTGGCTGTCGCCACCGGCGCCAAATTTGTGCGGGAGATCTTCACCGGCGTTTATGCCAGCGATTTCGGCTTATGGAATACCAACTGCGGTGAGGTAATCCGTCACCAGCACGCCATCGGGGCCGAAAACGTCAAATTGCTGTTTAATATCGTGCCGGAGGCCGCGAAGTACCTTGGCGAACGGAGCATTACCGAGATAGCGCGAACCACCGTGTTTAACAATCAACCCGATGCCTTATGCGTCTCGGGGCTGACCGCCGGCAGCGAGACTTCGCTCCAAACCCTGCAGCTCGTAAAGGAAGCGGTTCCCGGGACGATCATCTTTGCCAACACCGGCGTCCGCCTGGACAACCTGGAGCAGCAATTGAGCGTCGCCGATGGCGCCGTCGTGGGCACGGCTTTCAAAGCGGACGGGGTATTCCACAACCGGGTCGACGTGCAGCGGGTCAAGGCATTCATGGATCGGGTCAGGGCTTTTCGGGCCAATTTGAAATAAGTTTCGGACTGCCGGTCGCAAAATGAACGGGAGAATCCGGACACCTGACATCGGGCGGGGAGGTGAGCGGTCGTTCAGCGAAAGGTACCACTAAAAAATTTAATGGAGGGATATCAGGTGAAAAAGTACATATCGATTCTGTTCGTCCTCGGTTTACTGGCATTGTTACTCGGTCCGGCCAATCTTCAAACTCAAAGCTCGGCGGCGAAGAAGTATACCATTGCAACGGTAGTTAAATTAAGCGGCGTGCAGTGGTTTAACCGCATGGAAGAAGGGGTCAAGAAGTTCGGCAAAGACACCGGTAACGAAACATTCCAGCAAGGACCGCCTAAAGCGGATGCCGCCCTCCAAGTCCAGATCATCGAGGATCTGATCGCCCAGCATGTGAACGCCATCTGTGTCGTTCCGATTTCGTCGGAGGCACTGGAGCCCGTCCTGAAAAAAGCAATGGATCAAGGAATTGTCGTCATCAGTCACGAAGCCTCCAATATTAAAAATGTCAATTACGATATTGAAGCCTTCGATAACTCCGCCTATGGCGCGCATCTCATGGACCAGCTCGCCAACAGCATGGGCAAAAAAGGCGAATACGCCATCTTCGTAGGAAGTTTGACCGCGAAAACCCATAACGAGTGGGCGGATGCCGCCATTGCCCGGCAGAAAAAGCTGTATCCCCATATGAAGCTGGTCACGGACCGGCTTGAATCGAATGAGGATCAAACGGTTGCCTATAATAAAACCAAGGAATTGCTGAAGAAATACCCGAATTTGAAAGGGATTCAAGGCAGTGCCGCCACGGATCCGGCCGGCGCGGGTCTGGCTGTTGAAGAACTGGGCTTGCAGGGAAAAGTCTCGGTGGTTGGAACCAGTCTGGTCTCCGTCTCCAGCAAATACCTGAAGTCCGGTGCGACGGATGTGATCAGCTTCTGGGATCCGGCCGATGCCGGATATGCCATGAACAAGCTGGCCTTGACGATCCTGGAAGGCAAGAAGATCAAAGCCGGCGCCAATTTGGGCATTCCCGGGTACAACCAGGTCAAGATCAAAGGAAAAGTGATTTACGGCCAAGCCTGGATCGACGTTACCAAAGAGAACATGAGCAAGTATAATTTTTAAAGTCATGCCAAAAAAGGACAGTTGGGTAAAACACTTATCCAACTGTCCTTTTTTAAAAGCCATGTGATAAAGTCTCTCGAAACGGAAATCAGCCTTTCAGTGGATTAAAAAACGGCTTTATCACTTGCTTTTCTGAGCTTTTGTGTTCACCCTGGCCCTTCGGACAGGGTTTATCACAACGCTTTTAAAAGCCATGTGATAAAGTCTTTCGAAACGGAAGTTAGCTTGCAAAAAGATTTAAACGACTTTATCACTTGCTTTTCTGAGCTTTTGTGTTCACCCTGACCTTCGGGCAGGGTTTATCACAACGCTTTTAAAAGGGTGTCTAATCCAAATCGCGGAGAAAGGATAGACAAGGATATGGGTGAGCCATTCTTAACGTTAACCAATATCAGCAAATCGTTTTCCGGTGCGAAAGCGCTGGACGGAGTCGATTTCACTATCGGCCGGGGCGAAATCTGTTGCCTGGCCGGCGAAAACGGTTCGGGGAAATCGACCCTGATCAAGATTATCGCGGGAGTGTTGGCGCCGGATCAAGGAGAAATCAGCATTGACGGCAAACTTTGCAAGCAACTGCGCCCCATCGATGCCATCCGGGAAGGGATCCAAATTATTTATCAGGATTTTTCGTTATTTCCCAATTTGACGGTGGCGGAAAACATCGCCATGAATCACCAACTGGTTCAAAAAAGGCGAACCGTTCATTGGCGGGAGGTTCGCCAGATCGCCCAGGCGGCGCTGGAGCAGATTAACATCCGCATCGATTTGGATGCCAGAATCGAGGAGCTATCCGTCGCCAATAAACAATTGGTGGCTATCTCCCGGGCACTGCTCCAAAACGCCAAACTGATCATCATGGATGAGCCGACCACCACCTTGACCCAGAAAGAAGTGGATTCTCTCTTTGCCATCATCAAAAAACTGCAAGCAAAAGGGATTGCGATCCTGTTTGTAAGCCATAAACTTAATGAAGTGTTCGAGATCTCCGAGAAGATCATGATCATTCGGAACGGCCGTCATGTCGTGGACGGTCCGACCCGGGATTTTGACCGCTCAAAATTTGTATATTACATGACGGGGCGGGAGATTCCCGACAGCAGTTTCCAGTATCAGCCGGCGGCCGATTCCGGCAGTCTGTTGCGGGTGGCCGGGTTATCGCGTCAAGGAGCGTTTCGGGATATCTCGTTCGAGCTTTTGCCCGGCGAGATCCTGGGCATCACCGGCCTTTTGGGCTCGGGCCGGACCGAACTGGCGCTGGCGCTGTTCGGCCTGCGGCCCGCGGATAGCGGGGAGATTTGGATCGACGAACAGCCGGTCCGGATTCAAAGCGTCCAGGATGCGGTTCGCCACAAAATCGCTTATGTTCCGGAGGACCGTCTGACCGAAGGACTGTTTTTGCCACAGCCGATTCAGAAAAATATCGTTGCCAGCATCTTGGATCGCCTGTTGAATGCGGCGCGGCTGCTCGATGTTCCCCAAAGGGAGGCTACGGTGGCGGGGTGGATTCAAGAACTGAGTATCGCCACGCCATCGGCAGATCTGCCGGTGCAAAGTCTTTCCGGCGGCAATCAGCAGCGGGTGGTGATCGCCAAATGGTTGGCGACCGCGCCGCGCATTCTGATCTTGAATGGCCCGACGGTAGGGGTGGATATCGGCTCCAAAAAAGATATCCACGAGATCATTATCAGACTGTCCCGCCAAGGCATGGGAGTGATCATCATCTCCGATGACATTCCGGAGCTTTTGCAGACCTGCAACCGGATCTTGCTCATGAAGAAGGGCTGCGTCGCCGCGGAGTTCTCCAGCGACGGCGTCACCGAGCATGAGTTAACCGCCAAACTGACCTGTGCCTGACTTGAATTTGATCGGAATCGTCCGGCCTTGTCCAGTGATTCATTGAAGGAAGTGCGAAAATGAAAAAGTTATTCGAAAAAAACGAGTTTTTGGTGGCCTTAACCATCCTCGCGCTGGCGATCGTCATCGGATCCATCAACCAGGCCTTCTTTTCGCTCGCCAATCTCTTTGATATTCTCCGCAGCAGCATTGTTACGAGTATTTTTGCGATCGGGGTTTTAATCGTCATCGTCTCGGGGGGAATCGATGTCTCCTTTACGGCTATCGCCGTTTTCAGCATGTATGTTACCAGCAAGATCTTGATCGCATTCGATTGCGGCTCCTTTCTGGGGACTTTGGCTTTGGCGGCCGTGATCGGCCTCGTTTTGGGCTGGATCAACGCCGCGCTGATCGCCAAGTTTAAGTTGCCGACCCTGATCGTCACCTTGGGGACCTCAAGCATGGTTCAAGGATTTATGCTGGCTTTTATCGGAAGCACCTATATTATTGACATTCCGGAAGGGATGGTCCGTTTTGGAAAGCTCGATCTCATCCGGTTCAGCGCCAGCAACGGAACGACCACGGGGTTGCATGCGGCGATTCTGATCCTGCTGGTCCTGATTGTCTTCAGTTGGTATCTGCTTCGCTATACGATGCTGGGACGGGGGATCTATGCATTGGGCGGCGCTCCCGTGGCGGCGGCGCGAGCCGGTTTTAATATTAACTTCATCCAATTTTTTATCTATGGGTTCGTCGGATTCATCTCGGGCATTGCTGGGGTGGTTCATGCATCGCTGGTCAGAATGGCCAATCCCTTTGATTTGGTGGGAACCGAGTTGAACGTGATTGCCGCCGTGGTGCTGGGCGGCGCCCGGATCAGCGGCGGCTACGGGACGATTCATGGGACGCTGCTCGGCGTTTGTCTGGTGGTGGTCATCAACAACAGCCTAATCCTGCTGGGGGTACCTTCCTATTGGCAACAGATCGTGGTCGGCTCGCTGATCCTGCTCGGCACGGGATTGCCGGCCTGGCAAAACCGGCGGAATGAAGCGCGGTTGAATTCAAATTTACTCGATTGATACGGGTGGACTCGGGAGGCGTTGATTGCAATGGATAAAAGGGTTGAAACACCAAGTACGAGAGAGAATGAAACGGTGATTCCCGGCCGTTTCGCGAATTTTCGCAATTATCTGAGCCATGACCGGAATTTGCTCCGTTTGCTGGGGATTACCCTAGCGATATTCGCAGTCATGAGCGCTTTAAAGCCGGAGCTTTTTTTGACGGTCCGCAATTTCAGCTCGATGTCGTTCCAGTTTCCGGAGTACGGCATCCTGGCGGTTGGAATGATGCTGACCATGATCACGGGAGGAATCGACCTCTCCATGGTGGGGATCGCGAATCTCTCCGCCATCCTGGCATCACTGGTTCTAACGCGGCTGATCCCGGAAAGCGCGGCCGGGGGTACCGTTGGCTTATTCATCCTGGCCGCCGTTGCCCTCTCGATATTGACCGGGGTGGCCTGCGGTTTATTGAACGGCATCTTCATCGCCAGGATTGGAATCACGCCTATCTTGGCCACGCTTGGGACGATGCAACTCTTTACCGGCATCGCGATCGTCTTGACTAAGGGCGCGGCGATTTACGGTTTTCCCGACGCCTTCATCTGGATCGGCAATGGCTCGGTCTGGGGCATTCCGGTTCCACTGCTCATTTTCGCGGTGATCGCGGCCCTCTTTGCGTTGATTTTGAATCAAACCGCTTACGGGAATAAGGCTTATTTATTGGGGACCAATGCCACCGCCGCCCGCTTTTCGGGGATACACAACGCCCGGGTCTTGCTTTGGACTTATGCTTTGAGCGGCCTGTTGTCGGCGCTGGCCGGCCTGATTATGGTGGCCCGGACCAATTCCGCCAAGGCGGATTACGGAACCTCCTATACTTTACAGGCGATCTTAATCGCGGTGCTGGGCGGGGTCAATCCCAACGGCGGCTTTGGAACCATCGCCGGAGTTTCCTTGGCTATCTTGTCGCTGCAATTCCTGTCCAGCGGTTTTAACATGTTGCGGTTCAGCAATTTTTTTAAACAATTTATCTGGGGTGCGGTCTTGATCCTAGTGATGGTGATCAATTATTACAGCAATAAGAAGCGGTCGCGTTCCACCGACTAAAGCGGCTGGAAACGGCCGAATTTTCAACGGAAGGTCGTGTTTTCAACCATGGAAATTTCGGCATTATTGAAAGAGATGACTGCGATTCCCGCGCTGGCGGGGCACGAAACGAAGATGGCGCGCTATCTGCGGCAGGCTTTGGCGCCGTACGCCGATGAAATCAGCGTGGATAAAGCGGGCAATCTGATCGCCAAGGTAAATGGGGCGGATCCGCGGGCGCCCAAGATCATGATCTTCGCCCACATGGATCAGCTCGGCTTCCTGGTGCGGCGCATCGAAAGCGACGGCTTTGTCCGGCTGGAACGGCTGGGCGGGATCCCCGAAAAAGTTCTGCCCGGGACGCCGGTCTGGGTTGAAGCGGAGGACGGCGCGGTCTACCCGGGCGTCATCGGCAATAAAGCCCATCATGCGACGCCGGCCGAGGAGAAGTACGTGGTCACCCCGTATTCCCAATTGTATGTGGACATGGGCGCTCAAAGCGACCGCCAGTTATACGATCTGGGAATCGATATCGGATCGCCTGTGGTTTACCAGCCGCAGTTTCAACCCTTATTCAACGGGCGCTTGGCGGCCACCTCCATCGACGATCGGGGCGGCTGCGCGATCCTGGTCAAACTGGCCGAATTGGCGGCGGGGCAGCGTCCGGACGCCACCTTGTATCTGGTGGGCTCGGTCCAGGAGGAGTTTAACCTGCGCGGCGCCTGTCTGGCGGCCGCGGCAATCCTGCCCGATTTCGCCATCTCGCTCGACCTGATGATTGCCGGAGATACTCCCGATCTGAAGGGGCGTTCCGATCTGAAACTGGGCGGCGGCCCGATCCTGGGGCTATATAGTTTTCACGGCCGCGGCACTTTGAATGGCACGATTCCCCATCCCGGCCTGGTCCGGCTGATCAAGCAGGTCGCCGAACGCGAACGCCTCCCGCTGCAGCGCAGCGCGGCGCTGGGGATTCTGACCGATTCGTCCTACGTCCAGCTGGTGGGGACCGGGATTCCCGCGATGGATCTGGGCTTTGCGGCCCGCTATACCCACACGCCGGTGGAGATCTGCGATCCCCGGGACATCGAAGCCCTGGCGGCGCTGGTCTGGGCGGCGGTCGGTTCGGTCCGGGCGGATTTTCAATTAACCCGAGAATAGGCAAAGGGGATACTCCTGGGGGCGAACGCGATGGAAAAAAAGTATTTACTCGGGGTGGATATCGGCACGTATGAATCGAAAGGGGTTATTGCCGCGGTGGACGGCACGGTCGTCGCGACCGGGGTGCGCCCGCACGAACTGGCGATTCCCCGCCAGGGATGGGCCGAACATGACGCCGAAACGGTTTGGTGGGGCGATTTTTGCGCCATTGTGTGGGAGCTTCTGCGAGAGTCGGGCCTTGATCCGGCCGAGCTTGCGGCGGTCGGCTGCAGCGCCATCGGACCGGACATGCTGCCGTTGGACCGGATGGGGCGCCCCTTGCGGGCGGCGGTCCTGTACGGCATCGATACCCGGGCGACCGCCGAGATCGCTACTTTGGAGCGGCAGCTTGGCCGCGAAACCATTTTTGAACGTTGCGGCAATTATCTGTCGACCCAGTCGGTGGGGCCGAAGATCCTCTGGCTAAAGAATCAGGAGCCGGAACATTACCGGCAAGCCTACAAACTGGTGACCGGCACCAGCTTTCTGGTGGCCCGGCTGACCGGCAACTATGTGGTGGACCACTATACGGCGGCGGCCGGGTTCACCCCGTTGTACGATACCCGCAGCCGGGGCTGGGCGGCCGATCTGTGCCGGCCCATCGTCGCGCCGGATAAACTGCCGGAGGTGGCCTGGACCACTGATATTGCCGGCACGGTCACCGGGACCGCGGCGGAGCAGACCGGCTTGGCGCCGGGGACTCCGGTGATCGTCGGCACTTGCGATGCGGCGGCGGAAGCGGTCAGCACCGGCGTGGTCGCGCCCGGGCAGATGATGTTGATGTACGGCTCCACGGTTTTCCTGGTGGAAGTGCTGGACCGGCCGCTCATCGATGCGCGGCTCTGGGCCGCGCCCTATCTCTTTCCCGGCACCTATTGCCTGACGGCGGGGATGGCCACCGCCGGCTCGTTGACCCGCTGGTTCCGGGACAATCTGGCCCGGGAACTGGTTGCGGCCGAAGAGGCCGCCGGCATCAATGCCTATGCCGAGCTGGCCCGGCAGGCCGCGGCAATCCCGCCGGGCGCCGAAGGCCTGGTGGTATTGCCCTATTTCAGCGGCGAGCGGACGCCGATCAACGATCCGCAGGCCCGCGGCTTGATCTTCGGGCTGACCCTGGCGCATCGCAGAGAGCATCTCTACCGGGCGGTGCTGGAAGGGATCGGCCATGGCATCCGGCACCATCTGGATATCCTGGCGGAGATCGGCGCCGCGCCGGAAACCATCACGGCGGTGGGCGGCGGCACCAAGAACCCGTTGTGGCTGCAGATCGTCAGCGATATCTGCGGCGCGGCGCAACAGGTTCCGGCGGTTACCGTGGGCGCCGCATACGGCGACGCTTTTCTGGCGGGATTGGGGGCCGGTGTATTCTCCTCCTATGCCGCCATCGCGGACTGGGTGAAGCGGGGCCCGGCGGTCCGACCGAACCCGCAATATGCCGCGCGGTACCGGCAGTATCATGAATTGTATCTGAATTTATACTGCCAGAATCAGGCGGCGATGCATGCGATCCAGTCCTTGCTTTGACCTTGCCGCGGCGGGCTGTCAGTCAGGGGTTGGGCTTCGATGCCGGCGAATCGGTAACGGCTTGGGGAGTGGACGATGATTCGAGCGTTGATCTTCGATTTCGACGGATTGATTTTAGAGACGGAGCTTCCTTACTATCAATCGGTCCGGGAATTATATCAGCAATATCAGTGCGAGGTACCGCCGGAGCTGTTCCAGGGGATCGGTTCCGCGGATCTGTTTGACCCCTATGAATATTTAGCGCGTCAATTGGGGCATCCCGTAGACCGCCAGCGGCTCAGCCAGGAACGGCGCCAGCGCCACTTTGAGCTGGTGACGGCCAATCCGGTCCTGCCGGGAGTGCCGGACTATCTGAAAGAGGCCAAGCGCATGGGACTGCGGGTCGGTCTGGCTTCCAGCTCATCCCGGGAATGGGTCACCGGCCATCTGAGCCGGGTCGGCTTGCTGTCCTTCTTTGAGGTGATCCGCTGCGCCGATGATGTGACCCGGACCAAGCCCGATCCCGAGCTATTCCGGGCCGTGCTCACGGCTTTTCAGCTCGAGCCCGATCAGGCGCTGGTGTTTGAGGATTCGCTCAACGGGGTCAGCGCGGCCCGTCAAGCCGGTACTTTTTGCGTGGCGGTGCCCAGCCACCTGACCCGGCAGTTCGATTTCAGCCAGGCGCACCTGCGCCTGAATTCATTGGCTGATCTACCCCTGCGGGAACTGCTGGTCCGGATCCAAGGCTGATTACCGCTACAGCCTCAGCTACGGTTTTTTCTTTCACCGTGACTCGACCGGTATGATGAGCAGTAGAAGAGATTCATTTTGAAAGCGAATCTCTCCCTTCGGTTCCGGAAGAAGCATATTCAGTAACTAAAGAAGCGTATTCAGTAACCGTGCAAGCTCATTCAGTAACCGAATCAGTTCGTTCACTAACCGAACATCTTCATTCAGTTACAGAATCAGTTCATTCACTAACCGAACATCATCATTCAGTAACTAAATCAGTCCATTCACTAACCGAACATCATCATTCAGTAACTAAATCAGCATATTCAGTAACCGAATAACCCGAATCACCAACCGAAACAGCAAATCGCAAAAAACAACTTGACTAAAGAGCGAGCCCATGATAAACTAAGCATCCGCCCGAGAAAGCGGAACCAACCAAACCCGCAGCTCAAAGAAGAAAAAGCAGTTGACAACCAGAGCGGGACCGTGGTAAGATAAGCATCCGCGCCACGGGAAAGACCCAAAACGCGGCAAACGAAAAAAGCGGATTGACAAAGGCCGGGAAACATGATAGGATAATTCCTGCCGTGGAAAACAAATCCGCAGGTAAACGAAAAAAAGAAGTTGACAAACCGCTGGGGACATGCTAAGATAAGAGTCCACTCGCCAAACGGCGAGCCAAAAAAAGCGGTTGACAAACCGAAGAACCAGTGCTAAA
>NZ_SLUN01000031.1 GCF_004340685.1 Hydrogenispora ethanolica
TTGTCTCTCCTTATCTCTTTTAGCCATTTGATAAGTCGGACTTTTTTGCTGGATTTCTTATACCTTTTTTCAGTTCAAATAGCACAACAGGTTAAGTTAAATAAAGAATTCTTCAGCCTCGACCCTGCCACCGGACTGGATGGCAAGATCTACGGCTTGCCGTTGTACGGCGGCACCGACGCCTTGTTCTACAACCCGAAACTCTTCGAAGAAGCCGGCCTGGACCCGAACAAACCGCCCAAAACCTGGGCCGAACTTCAAGAATACGCCAAGAAACTGACCAAGCCGGAGAAGGGCCAATATGGCATGGGGATTTACGGCAAGACCGTCCATGCCGTCCGGATCATGCACTACATGAGCAATGCCGGCGCCAATGGCGACATTCTCCGCCTGAACCGCAAGAAGAACAACAGCTGGGACATTCTGGTCAACAGCCCGGCCTCGCTCAAGGCGTGGCAGTATTTGCGGAAGTTCGTCGATGATAAATCGATCCCGCCCAACACGGTGGAATTGACCTATCCCGACCTGATTAGCCTCTTCGCCCAGGGCAAAGTGGCGATGCTGACCACCGGACCTTGGGGAATCGCCACCATCAAGGCGGCCAATCCCAATATCGAGTTCCGGGTGGCGCTGCATCCGACGCCCGACGGCAAACCGCCCAAACTGCGCACCGCGCCTTTGATCACGGTCATCAGCAAGCGGAGCAAAAACCCGAATGAGGCCTATACCTTCTTGAAATACTTAACCATCCAGATCGGCGCGGAAATGGCCGGCAAGGGATACGGCGTGCTGACCCAGACCGCGGCTAACACGCCGCAAGTCAAAAATAACCCGATGATGAAGGTCTTCGCCGATCAACAGAAATACGCCTACTTCTCCGCGCAGGAGCTGTTGCTCGCCGAATGGCTGAAATGCAAGGACCAAGCCTGGGGTCCCGCCTGGGAAGGAATGCTGATGGGCAGCGTCAGTCCCAAGGAAGCCGTCAACCAGGCCGCCAAGCGGATCAAGGAAATCCTCGGAGACAAAGGAAATCTGATCTACCCCGTCAAATAAGTCAACATCAAGGTCCGGAGCCGCGGGTCGTCCCGCGGCTCCGGAATTCGCAAAGAGGTGGTACTGTTGGTCAAAAATCAGGTTCATTTTTCTTTGTCTTCGCCCAAGGCCGCGCCCTATGTCTTTGTCATGCCCGCTGTGCTGATCCTGGCCGCCTTGATCATTTACCCCACCGTCCTGGCGCTTCAAAACAGTTTGCAGACCGCGAACGGCTTCGGATTCGACAGTTACTTCAAGATCTTCCGGGACTCTTTGGTCTGGCAGACGCTCCTCAATACTTGCATCTTTACGGTCATCTCGGTGATCGGCCATTATCTTCTGGGCCTGGCCATCGCCTTGTTGACCAATGACCGGATCTACGGCAAAAGTTTCTTCCGGGTCTGTTTCTTGATCCCCTGGATGTTCCCGGCGGTGGTGCCCGGCATCATCTGGCGCTGGATGCTCCACGGCCAGTTCGGAATCGTCAATAGCTTCCTGCAACACCTGGGACTGATCGACAGTTACATCCCGTGGCTGGCCAGCCCCAATACGGCGCTGATCATGGTGATCCTGGCCAACATCTGGCGCGGCTTCCCACTGTATGTGGCGACGCTGCTGGCGGGATTGCAGACCATTCCGCGGGCGATGTATGACGCCGCCGAAGTGGATGGCGCCAACTGGTTCAGCACCTTCTGGTATGTGACGCTGCCCCAGTTGAAAGGGGTCTCCATCGTCATGCTGCTGACGGACACCATTTGGCAGTTTAATAACTTCACCATGGTTCAGACCATGACCATGGGCGGACCCGGACACTCCAGCGAGGTCCTGCCGACCTTGATCTATAAGAACGCCTTCAATTATAACGATTACGCGCTGGCGTCGGCGCTGGGAATTTTACTGCTGCTGGTGATGCTGATTCCGGGCTTCATCTATGTGTCGCATTCGCTGAAAAGCGATAAGGCGTGAGCGGGCCCGGCAGCGGGACGGACTGTGACGGCGGGGATGCCCGCCGGAGCGGCGCGGCGGAGTTATAGCCATTTCAATAAATAATGACCGTATTTTTTCAGAATAACGCGGTGAACCGCGATGATTCTGAAAAATACTCGCGATGAAAATTGAAATTGCTGTAGGAATAGCTGTCGCAGGCGCTTTGCAAGGGACGAAACGCAAAGGCGACAGCGGATGGACGCAGATTCTTAAAGAGGGGGAACTTTGAATTGCAGCGCAAAAAAGAGATCATGGTGACCACCTTGCGGACGGTGATGGCTTCGCTCTTATTGGGTTTGGTTTTGTTTCCGTTTTTATGGATTGTTCTGACCTCCTTCAAACCGTTAGCGGAAGCAATGACCGTGCCCCCCAAAGTTTTGCCGCAGCTATGGACCGTCAGCGCTTATGAGCGGTTGTTCGGTCCCAGGAATTTCAACATTTATATCGTCAACAGCCTGATCGTCGCCTGCTCCTCGGTGCTGCTCTCGACCATGCTCGGAGGCTGGACGGCTTACGGACTGTCGCGGTTCGGGTTCAAGGCGAAACCGCATGTGAATGCATTTATTCTGATCTGTCTGAGTTTCCCCGGCCCGTTGCTGGTGATCCCCTTCTTCCAACTCATGCTCAAGCTGCGGCTCTTTGATACGGTTTTGGCCCTGATCCTGGCCTATCTCACCTTCACGCTGCCTTTTATCACCTGGATGCTGAAGGCGTATTTCGATACCATCCCCAGGGAATTGGATGAAGCGGCGATCATCGACGGCTGCTCGCAATACGCCATTTTCTGGCGGATCATTCTGCCGCTGGCCAAACCGGGCTATGTGGCCACCGGCATCTACGCCTTTTTGAACGCCTGGAATGAATACATGTTCGGCTTGACCCTCACCAGTTCCGAAGCTTCCAAAACGCTGCCGGTGGCCCTGGGATCGCTGTTGGGCGAATTCATGACCGACTGGTCCTGCATCATGGCCGGAGCGGTGGTCGCGTCCCTGCCGGTGATCGTGGTCTTCTTCTTTATGCAGAAGCAATTGATCTACGGCTTGACCGGCGGGGCGGTCAAAGGCTGAACCCAAGGGTTGGCACTCAAGATCGATCTTCGGTAACTCAAGATCGATCTTTTATCATTCCAGATCGATCTTTTATGACTGAAGATCGATCTTCGGCGACTCAAGATCGATCTTTTATCATTCCAGATCGATCTTTTATGACCGCAGATCGATCTTCGGCAACTCAAGATCGATTTTTTGTCATTCCAGATCGATCGTTTGCGACTGAAGAGCGACCGTTTGTCGTTCGAGAGTGATGGTTGGGGATGGAAGATTGTTTTTCCCCAACCCAAAATGAATGGATAGACCCCTGATAAAGGACAAAAGGACCGGAACCGCCAAGCGGTCCCGGTCCTTGACGAGCCCTTCCCCGGCGGGAGCGGCTCAAAACATATTCTTCCGGCGCAGCAATAGAATGCCGATCCCGCAGAACAGCACCGACCCGAGCAGGACGATGAGAAAAGCGTGGGGCGAATGCTGCAGCGGCACCGCCACGTTCATGCCGAAAAAGCTGGCTACCATCGTCGGCAGCGCCAGTACGATGGTCACCGAGGTCAGGAACTTCATCACGATATTCAAGTTATTGGAGATGATCGAGGCGAAAGCATCCATGGTGCTGTTCAAAATATTGCTGTAGGTTTCGCACATCTCGATGGCTTGTTTATTCTCAGTGATCACGTCTTCCAGCAGATCCTCGTCGTCGGCGTACATCTTCAGGATCTGCGAGGTGATGACCGTGTCCGGATCGGGGTGAACCCGGACCAGTTTCAGCTGGGAACGGAGCAGCTTCTCCATGACGATGCCGTTGGCCCGGAGCGAGGTGGTGAAGTAGACCAGACTCTTGCCCAGGTTGAGCAGTTTGATCAGTTCCTCGTTCTTCATGGAGCGGTGCAGCTGTTGTTCGATCTCCGCCGATTTCTTATCGATCTGCTTCAGGTAGCGCAGATAATAAGTGGCGGTCTTAAAGAGCAGCTGCAACACGAAGCGGGTCTTTTTGAAGGTGAAAAACGAACGGTTCTTATTGCATTCAAACTCGTTCAACAGCGGGTTGTCCTTCAAACAGACCGTCACCAGGTTATTCTCGGTGACGATGATCCCCAGCGGAATGGTGTCATACGTCAAACTGGAGGCGCCGTTGGCCTCGAAGGGAATGTTGATCAAGATCAGCAACTGGCCGTCGTCCGGCTCGATCCGGGACCGTTCTTCCTCGTCCAAAGCCGCCCGCAACAGATCGGGCGGGATATTCAGCCGCTTTTCCACCTCGTTCAGCTCGGCCTCGGAAGGGTTGATCAAATTGATCCAAGCCCCCTTCTCGGCGATATCATGGACGGCGGTCAGCTCTTCGCCGACGGTTAAATAGCATTTGCGCATCGCTCGCTCCCCCTTTGCCATGATGGGAAAAATAAAATCAGGGCGGCTTATTACGTCATTATGCCCTGATTCGTCCAATTTCATGGAAATGGGAGCGCTCCGCCATGGCGTTAGGGAGCGGGGGATGGGACGGTGAGAGGCAATAAATGACCATAATAAGCCAATACTATCGGATAACCATCTTCGTCGGTCATTATCTGCACCTCCCGCTTGATTGCTCGATATTAGAAACCATTCTACCACTTCACTATACTCTCTCGCCTTTGGCTTGTCAATCGCTTTCACCGGATTGTAAAGGAAGAAAACGGGGCGTTCCGTCGAAAAGACTAATGTTTTGTCCCGGGATTTGCAGGGGAATGACAGAATATGGCGAAATAAAATAATATGGAGAGTATCGATAGCCATCGCAAAGAAATCATCATGGATGCCTTTATCCGGCTTTTGGGCCGTTTTGGGATCGATAAGACGACGATCCAGGATGTGGCCAAGGAGACCGGAATTGGCGTCGGCATCATCTATCAGGAGTTCAGCAATCGTGACGCCTTGGTCAAGGCGTGTCTCATCCGGATCAGCCGGAGCTTCATCTCCGGTTGCGCGCACATTGCCGAACAGGATGTGCCGCCGGAACAGCTATTGCATTGCTTCATCCAGCAGGTTTTCATCCAGATGAGCAAGTTTATCCAGGAAAACCGGGGTTTCCATCAATTTGTCAAGGAAAAGGGCTTCTTAGGCTTCTATCGCAGCCAGGCCGCCCCGGCCGATGAGATCAAGCAAGAACTGCTCTCCCTGATCAGCCGCATCCTGGAACGGGGAGTCCGGGACGGAGTCTTTGCGATGGAAGACGTTCCGAAAACCGCCAACCTGTTTCTGGAGGCTTTCAATATTTATTTCGTGCAGTTGATCCTGTCCAACCGGAACCTGGACGAGCTTTTGACCGATGTGGAGGCTATGTACCGTCTCTTGCTCCATGGCCTGAAAAGCCGGACTTGAGGGTCGCGGGCCGGAAGGCCCGAGTTGGCTTTGCTTTTTAAATCGTTGCACTTCGAGAAAGACGAATAAACCCGGCTCAGAGAGCCGGGTTTATTCGTTGCTTTACTGTTCGCCTACTTTGGAGGGGAGGGGAACATTTAAAAATTGTAGGAAACTCCGAGGGTCGCGCCATGGTTCTTGATTTTGCCGGATTGGTCGATGTCGGAGCTGACATAACGGTAGCCGAGGAAACCGGCGATTTGGTCGGTGAAGTTATAGCTGCCCTGGATTTTACCGATCAGGATGTCGGCGTCGTTGCCGTCATAGTATAAACCGGGCGCGTCGATGTCGCCGTCCACGGAGAAGCCCACCGAACCGGAGAGCGCGAATTTGTCGTTAATCTTGTAACTGGCATCGGCGCCGAGAATTGCGCCTTTGATTTTCCGGTCGACGTCTTTGTATTTCTCGTTGTAATAGCCTAAGGTCGCGTCGAGATTGAACTGATCATTTTGAAACACCCGGTAGCCGGCTTTAATTTCATAGGTGCGATAGTCCTGATCGCCACCGGTCGGCTTGCCGTTCTCTTCGGTTCCGGAGAGATACTCCAGACCCACCTTGAATTGGTCGAAGTTGTACTCGCCGCCGACTGCGAAGCCCAGATCCAAATCGCCATCTTTGGATGACAATTCGCTATCCCACTTGCCGGCGCCGAAACCCTCGACATACACGTTGCTGGCCATGGCCGCAGCGGATAAGGAGACGATCATGCAACCGACCAGCGTCAAGACGACTAACAATCTTTTCATAACAGTCACTCCTTTTGAATTTGTTTCACGTCGAAACGTGTTTACATGAATAATATTATCATTTATTCAAATTTTGTGAAGATCATTCCAAGAGGTTTTACAAAATGGTAACAACGGTTGGACCTGGTAATATAGTAAAAAACCGGCCGCGGCCCGGCGGGGTGGCGGGTCGCCGCACCGGCCGGAAAACGGAGCGACCCGGCGGCCCTTCATCTTTCCTTCACAAAACCGGATACACCGGATCCGCGGGGATATGTTATAATACACTCAAATTTGCGATATTCGTGAAAAGGAGCCGCGCATGGAAGAGACTCAACAATGGTATGACCGGAATTCAACCTTGAGCACCATCCGGGAACGGCATAGCATCCGGCAGTTCACCGATGAACCGGTGACGGATGAAATGATCCAAATCGTTTTGAAGGCGGCCAACCAGGCGCCCTCGGCCCATAATCAGCAGTCGTGGCGTTTCATTGTCATCCGGGGCGAGAAGAAACGGGAGCTGGTGGAGTTGGTGAACCGCCGGGCGTCCGGGTTCCCCAAATCCTCCTCGGTCCTGCTGCGGATGGCTTCGCGTTCCATCGCCAGCGCCCCGGCGGTGATTGCCGTCGCCAATACCGGCGATCTGATCGAGCACGGGACGCAGCTTTTCCAGGTAGAGCAAGAACTGGCGCATGATTTCTTCCGCACGATGGAGATTCAGAGTTCGGCGGCGGCGGTCCAGAATTTGTTGCTGGCTGCCACGTCCCTGGGATTGGCAACCGTCTGGCTGGGGATTCTATACCTATTAAAAGACGAAGTGCTGACCCTGCTCGGAGAGCCCAAAGGGGAGTTCATGGCGGTCATTCCCATCGGGTTTCCGCTGAAGGAAGCGCGCGGCCCGGCCAAGCGGCCGCTGGAAGCGATCGTGAAGTATCTCGACTAGAAGCGTTGTGATAAACCCTGTCCGAAGATCAGGGTGGACATAAAAGCTCAGAGAAGCAAGTGATAAAGTCGTTTAAAGCCTTTTAGCAAGAGAATTTCTAATTTGAAAGACTTTATCACACGGCTTCTAGAATGTGGCTTTCTGAACCGCAGCGGCGTAAAAGATCGCCGCTCGTGGATCTTGGTGGACGGTCCGGAATCGGATAATATAGAAGATAAACCCGCTCCGGGATGGAGGATTCATATTTTCGGGGTAGAATAATCACAGGAAGGAAAATTAAGGAGGAAACACCTTGCTTGATTATCTTTCCTTTAAAAAAATCGCGGGCGAACTGGCCGGAATTAATCTCGAGAATTATAAGAGCCAGCAGATGGACCGCAGAATTCATTCGCTGATGAATGCCTGGAAGATCGAGGACTACGATCAATTCTTGACGGTATTAAAGACTGACCCCCGTAAATACTTGGAATTTGAAAAGAAGCTGACGATCAATGTATCGGAGTTTTTTCGCAACCCGGAACGGTTCGCGGAGCTCCAAACCACCATTATCCCGCTGCTCGCCGCGGAAAGACGGAATTTTACAATCTGGAGCGCCGGCTGTTCCAACGGGGCGGAACCGTATTCGGTAGCCATCATCCTGCGCGAGTTAGGCCTGGAAAGCCGGGCGCGGCTTTTGGCGAGCGACGTCGACCGGATGATTCTGGCCCAAGCCGAACGGGCGGTTTACAGCCCGAATGAGGTCAAAAACCTGCCCCCGGAAATGCTCGCCAAATACTTCAGCCCCGAAGGGGAGCATTACCGCCTGGCGGTGGAGATCAAGCGGATGGTGGAGTTCGGCCACCAGGACCTGCTGCGGGACCCCTTCGAAACCGATCTGGACCTGATTATCTGCAGGAACGTGGTAATCTATTTCACCGAGACCGCCAAGGGACTGCTGTATGGCAAATTCCTGGCGGCTTTGCGGCCGGGCGGCTTTTTGCTGGTCGGCGGGACGGAACCGCTTTTAAACTACAGGCAAATGGGGTATGAGAGCTATATGCCGTCCTTTTACCGGAAACCCGCGCTTGAGGAAAGGAGCGAGGCCAGGTGATCATCGGAACCGGCGTGGATATGATCGAGATCGCCCGGATCGCCGCGGCCGCTCAAAACCCGCGCTTCCGGGAGCGGGTCTATACCCCGCGGGAATTGGCGGAGTCGGGGGCCGCGGGGCACCGGCTGGCCGGTTTTTTTGCGGCCAAGGAAGCGTTGCTGAAGGCCATGGGCACCGGATTATCCTCCTTTTCCTGGCGGGAAATGGAGATCGGCCATGACGCCCTGGGCGCGCCCAGGTTCGCGGTGAACGGCAAGATCCAAGATTTTTTGGCAGCCAAAGGCGTGGCGCGGATTCATTTGAGCATCTCCCATTCGCGGGAGTACGCCATTGCCCAGGTTGTTCTGGAAGAAGGCGGATGAGATGAGGGTGGTCTCGACCCGAGAGATGCAACGGATCGACCGTCTGGCGCAGGAAGAATACGGCATGCCCGGAGTGGTGCTGATGGAGCGGGCCGCCTTGGCGGTCCGGCAAGCGATGGCCGGGCGCTATGGCGCATTGCGGGGCAGACGGATCCATATTTACTGCGGCAAAGGGAACAACGGCGGCGACGGGCTGGCTTTGGCCCGCTTGCTGGCGGAGGATGGAGCGGAGGTCGCGGCGCTGTTGACCTTCGCGCCGGAAGAATGCCGGGGTTTGGCCCGCGAGAACCTGGAACGCTGCCGGACCTACGGGATTCCCGTGCAATCCTGGGCCGATCTGGAACCTCGCCAAGCCGGGGCCGCCGACATCATCGTCGACGCCCTGCTGGGGACCGGAGCGGCCGGGCCATTGCAAGGAAGCATCGCTGACGCGGTGGGAAGAATCCTGGAATTGGACCGGCCGGTGGTGGCGGTGGACGCTCCCACCGGCGTGGACATGGATAGCGGCCGGGTCGCCGGTCCGGCGATCCGGGCCGATCTGACCGTAACCTTCGGCCTACCCAAACCGGGGTTGCTCATCTTCCCCGGAGCGGATTATGTCGGCGAGCTCATCACGGCCGCCATCGGATTTCCCCGGCCGTTGCTTGAGGAGGACCCGCGGACCGTTTGGGCGACGCCGTCCGTTGTCCGGCCTTGGCTGCCGCTGCGGCCCGCCGATTCCCATAAGGGCAGCACGGGACACGTGTTGATCTGCGGCGGCAGCGCCGGGATGACGGGGGCGGTGGCCATCGCCGCGCTGGCGGCGTTGCGCGGCGGCGCCGGCCTGGTTACCGCGGCCTTGCGGCCGGGAATGCCCTTCGCGGAGAAGCCGCTGGAGGTCATGGCTACGGAGTGGCCGGCTCTGTCCGGAAGGTTGGAAGCCTATCGCGCCATCGTCGCCGGTCCGGGAATGGGCACGGCCCCGGACGGCCGGGAATTGCTGGCCGGCTTGTTGCGGGAGTCCGGGGCGCCGCTGGTGCTGGACGCCGACGCCTTGAATCTGCTCGCCGCGGAACCGGCCTTGCTCCGGGGGCATCCGGCGTCCCTGATTCTCACGCCGCACCCCGGCGAGATGGCCCGGCTCACCGGACTATCGGTCGCCGCCGTTCAGGCGGACCGCCTGGAAACCGCCAGGCGGTATGCGGCGGAGTGGAACGCGGTCGTGGTCCTGAAGGGCGCGCGGACGATCACCGCCTTGCCCACGGGCGAATCGTATATCAACTCCACCGGAAACCCGGGCATGGCCACGGCGGGCATGGGCGACGCCCTTTCCGGCTTGATCGCCGCGCTGCTGGCGCAAGGGCTGGTGCCTTGGCGGGCGGCGGCAGCCGCGGTTTTCCTGCACGGGTTGGCCGGCGACAACGCCGCCGGCCGGCTGGGTCCGGCTGGGATTCTGGCCAGCGATGTGATCGGGGAGTTTCCGGTGGCATTAAAAGCGTTGTGATAACCCAGTCCGAAGGTCAGGGTGAACACAAAAGCTCAGAGAAGGTGTTGGAAGGTTGAGTCGTTATCATCAGCGGATCCGGCCGGTCTGGGCCGAGATCGATCTGGCGGCCATCCGTCATAATATGGGCGCGATTAAGAAGTTGGTCGGGCCGGCGGTGGAAGTGATGGCGGTGGTGAAGGCCGAAGCCTACGGGCATGGCGCGGTTCCGGTCGCCC
This sequence comes from Hydrogenispora ethanolica, assembly GCF_004340685.1. Lineage (NCBI taxonomy): Bacteria > Bacillati > Bacillota > Hydrogenispora > Hydrogenispora ethanolica. Next base: position 10,290 of record NZ_SLUN01000031.1, read on the forward strand.
GGGCCGCTTTGGAGGCCGGTGCTACCTGGCTGGGAGTTTCATTGCCCGAGGAAGGGGTCGCCCTGCGCCAGGCGGGATTGGACGCGCCGATCCTGATCTTCAGTCCGCTCCAGGCGGATCAGGCGCCGGAGGTGGTGGCCCACGATCTGACGCCGTGCGTCTGCTGGCTGGAGGCGGTGACGGCGCTGTCCGGGGAGGCGGTTCGCGCCGGCAAGGAAGCCGCGGTCCATGTCAAGGTCGATACCGGCATGGGGCGGGTGGGCGTCCGGCCCGGGGAGGCGGCCGAATTCATCGGCGCCCTACGGCGCATGCCCGGCATCAAGGTGGGCGGCGTCTTCTCGCATCTGGCCACCGCCGATGAACGGGATAAAAGCTATGCGCGCCTGCAGATCGACAATTTTACGCGCATGGCGGCCGAGCTGGAACAACAGGGGTTGCTCCCGCCCAAGGCGCATCTGGCCAACAGCGCCGGAGTCATGGAACTGCCGCAGGCCTACTTCAACCTGGTCCGGCCGGGGATTATCATGTATGGGCTTTACCCGTCGGACGAGGTCGATAAGAGTAAGATTCGCCTGGAGCCGGCTTTCAGCCTGAAGGCGCAGATCAGTTTCGTCAAGCGGGTGCCGTCCGGAACCGGCATCAGCTATGGTCAGCGCTATCATACCGGCCGCGAGACGACGATAGCCACGATCCCCATCGGCTACGCCGACGGCTGGACGCGGCTCCTGACCCATAAGGCCCAGGCCCTGGTGAATGGGAAGAAGTACCCCATCGTCGGAACCATCTGCATGGACCAGTGCATGATCGACGTGGGCGACGAACCGGTGGCCATCGGACAGGAAGTGGTGCTGATCGGAACCCAGAACGGCGCGACGATTTCCGTCGATGACGTTGCCGCCCAATTGGGCACGATCAACTATGAGATCATCTGTATGATCAGCGACCGCGTGCCGCGGATCTACCGGGACGGGAGCTCCGATGCGCAAAATTGAAATTAAAATGCCGTTTCTCGGCCCGGAAGAGACCGCGTACGAACTGGTGCGCTGGTTAGTCCCGGCCGGAGCGGCGGTCGAGATCGATCAAGACATTCTGGAACTCATGGTCGACGGCGCCCTATTTCAACTGCCATCGCCCCTGGACGGCGTGCTCTTGTCCAGGGAGGCCGAACCCGGCGACTGGATCGAGACGGGCCAGGTATTGGCGATCGTGGCCGTCGAGTAACGAAGAAGCCGGTCTATTCCCCCGCCCCCGCGCATAAATCTATGATGTGGGGGTGTTTTTATTGAGAAGATTCATTTGGATTCCCGTCCTCGTGCTCTTGGTCCTCTGCATGACCGGTGCTGCCGCCACTCCCGAGGTTTACTTCCAAATGAAGGACCCGCCCGGCGACGAACACGGTTATGGCGCCTATCAGTATCCGAGCAACCTGGCGTTCAAACCGTACCAGGGGCTGTTCGACATCACCGAGTTTAAGGTATGGCAAGAAAAGCCGGGCGAGATTGCGTTCGATACCGCTTTTGCCAACAATACCAACCCGTGGATGGCGCCGGAAGGATTCATCCATCAAAATCTGCGGGTCTTTGTGGATTCCCTCCCCAATCAGGGCGCGACGGGCCTGATGCATCAGGGAGCCTATGTCCGGTTTGATGCCAAGTACGCCTGGGATTTCTGCCTGCGGATCGCCGGCTGGGGGAATAGCCAGCTGATTACGGCCACCGCCGATCAAAAATGGCAGATCCGGCCGCTCCGGACGATGATGATGGGGGATAACCGCACGCTCCGGGCGGTCGTTCCGGAAAAGCTGGTGGGTAAGCCCGGCCGGAACTGGCATTACTACGTGCTGGTCGGATCCTACGACGGTTTTGGGGAAGATTTCTTCCGCCGGGTGATGAAGGACCCGGGGGAATGGGTCATCGGCGGCGGGTATGACGAGGTTCTCGAGCCGCAGGTGATGGACATTGTGGCGGCGGACAATGCCAGCCAGGTCAAACAGCTCCGCTCCTTCGACCTCCAGACCGGGCAACTGGCCATGCTGCAGCCGGTCGGCGCGGATCTGGCGGGCTGGAGGCTGCCGGGATGGCTCCGAATCCTGTTGCTGCTGCTCCTGGTGGTGCTGATCGGATTCCTGACCTACCGCTTGATCAAGCGGCGGGGCCAGATCAGCTGGTTCTGGGTCCCCAACCGGGAATCCAAAACCAAAAAGGGCGCGTAAGCGCCTTTTTCATTTGAGGCAGCCGTTCGGCCGGACTTTGCCGGGCGGGAGAGCACGCGAGAGGTTCCGCCGGTTCGGCTGGCGTTTCCAGTCGGACTCCGAAAAAATCCCAGGGATTTAAAGTTTTCTTAAAAGTGTAAAATCCAGTTGCAGGGCTTATGGATTCCCGGAACACGGGAGAGACTATCCCTGAGCCGTGGTAAATCAAGGTTGACCGAGCATTTTTTTAGTGCTAAACTTATTTTGACTTTTTATACTCACTCCGCGGACATGATTGCTTAACCTGGAGATAATCTTTCAGTCACGAAGCTGCGAGAAGAATTTCGCCTCTCCATACAAATTTGTAAGATTATTCCATGGAATTTTGAAAATAGAAATTCGTTATAAGGCTTATGGAGGACCAATATGCATCCTTATGCGGAATATGTCAATCCGGTTCTGGGGAAACGGCTACATCAACTGAATATGGACAAGATCTTCCGGCGCGGCCGGGGCTGCGAGCTGGTGGACGACGCGGGCCATACATATCTCGATTTTATCGCTTCGTATGGCGCCTTGCCGTTCGGCTTCAACCCTCCCGAGATTTGGGAAGCCATCCGGACGGTGGCTGAGACTCAGGAGCCCAGCTTCATTCAACCCTCGGCCTTGGATGCCGCCGGGATGCTGGCCCGGGAGTTGGTGCGGATCGCTCCGCCGGGATTGCGCTATGTGACGTTCGCCAACAGCGGCGCCGAAGCCATCGAGGCTGCCTTTAAGCTGGCCCGCATCTACACCAAACGGCCGGGAATTCTGACCACCCACAATAGTTTTCATGGCAAGACCCTGGGAGCGCTCTCCGCCACCGGCAAAGATTCCTATCAAAAAGGCTTTGGCGCGCCGGTTCCCGGATTCGACCGGACGGTATTCGGCGACATCGGGCAGCTGGCGGCGGCGCTGGCGGCCAAGCCCGATTACTACGCGGCTTTCGTGGTGGAGCCGATTCAGGGCGAGGGCGGGATCATCATTCCGCCGGACGGCTATCTGCGGGAGGCTTTGGAACTCTGCCACAGCCACGGGGTGCTGATGATCGTCGACGAGGTCCAGACCGGGCTGGGGCGGACCGGGCGGTTTTTCGCCTGCCAAGCCGAGGGGATCAGCCCGGACATCATGACCGTCGCCAAGGCGTTGGGCGGCGGAATCATGCCGATCGGCGCCTGCCTGTGCACGGCCGAGGTTTATACCGACGATTTCGGCGAGAAGCACTCCTCCACCTTTGCGGGGAACACGTTGGCCTGCCGGGTCGGGCTCAAGGTCCTGGAGATGCTCACCCGGGACGATGGCCGGCTGCTGCGGGAGGTCGCCGCCAACGGGGAGTTCCTGCTCCGGGGATTGCAAAAGCTGCGGGAGCGTTATCCGCAGGTGATCGCCGCGGTGCGCGGCCGGGGCTTGATGCTCGGGTTGGAGCTGGGCGTCTCCCAGGAGAACCTGCCCGATTCCTTGCTCGGGATTATGGCTGACCAGGAGTTTCTGTCGCCGGTGGTCTCCAGTTACTTATTGAATGTGGAACGGTTACGGGTCGCGCCGACCCTGAACGGAGCCTCGGTCATCCGTCTGGAGCCGCCGCTCATCGTCACCCGGGCCCAGTGCGAACGGGCCTTGGAGTCACTGGAGCGGATGGCCAAGCGTTTGGCCACTGGCAATACCGCGGCATTCCTTTGCCATCTGGTAGGGGCCGAGCCTCCGGCGGTAACGGTCCGGGAGATCCCGCCCAAGCCGCTGGCCAAACCGACCGGCGATCCGGCCGAGGGCCGGTTTGCTTTCCTGGTGCACCCGTTGTACCTGAAGAATTATAGCGAATTCGACGAGGCGCTGCAGAGTTTCTCCGAACGGGAGATGCAGGATCTGATCTGGCGTTGGAACGATCTGGTGGAGCCTTTCGTCTGCGGCCGGACCCGGATCACCTCCAAAACCGGCCAGCAGGCTTACGGCGAGTTCATCTGCGTCTGCCGCACCTCCGAAGAGCTGATGGCGATGCCCAAGGAACAGGCGCTGAAAGAGCTGGGAGCCGCAGTGCGGCTGGCCCGGGAACGGGGCGCAGGCATCGTCGGCCTCGGCGCCTATACTTCGGTGGTGACCAAAGGCGGCCGGGAGCTGCGTAACTTGGGTGTGGCCATTACCACCGGCAACAGCTACACGGTGGCCGCCGCCGCCGAGGCCGCGCTGGAAGCCGCCCGCCGGCTGGAGATTCCGGTGCAGGAATCCATCGCCGCGGTGGTCGGCGCCACCGGCTCCATCGGCCGGGCCGTCGCCATGCTCCTGGCCGAGAAGGTCCATTCGCTGGTGCTGATCGGCAATCCGGCCAACCAGGAGCATAGCCGGAGGCGTCTGATGAAGGTGGCCGCCGAGATCTATCAGCACTTGAACCGGGAATCTTTCACGGGCGGCGGCGCCATCGCCGAGTTTGTCCGGAATCACCCGCGGATCCCCCATCCCGGGGCGCCGCTCGAGGAGTATCAAGCCTTCGCCGAAAGCGTCATCGGCAAGTCGCCGGTGATCTACACCGTGGATCTGAAACACTTCCTGCCGCTGGCGGATCTGGTGGTGACAGCCACCAGTCAGGTCAATAGCCTGATCACGCCGGAGATGCTGAAGTTCGGGGCCATCGTCTGCGACGTGGCCCGGCCCCAGGATGTCAGCGCCGAGGTGAAGGACGCCCGTCCCGACGTGCTGGTGATCGACGGCGGCGTCATGGCTGTGCCCGGCTTGCCCGATCTGGGCTGGAATTTCGGTTTTGAGAAAGGCCTCGCCTACGCCTGCATGTCCGAGACGTTCATGCTGGCCCTGGAGCAGGATTACCGCCATTACAGCCTGGGCATCGACATCAGCATGGAGACCATCGCGTACACCAAGCGGTTGGCCCGGAAGCACGGCTTTCAGTTGGCCGGGTTCCGCAGCTTCGACCGGCCGCTGGCCCAGGAGGCGTGGGATGCGGTACTGGAGGCGCGCGGCCGCTCCTTGAAGCAAACCGTGGCCAGCCTGTAGTCTTCGGACCCGGTAGGGGATTGGCAATGATAAACCGGCGCAAGCCGGTTTTTTGATGGAGTGCGCGGGAATTCCGCTTCGTTACTTTTCATTTAAATTTAGCCTAATCTCAATTGACATCCGTCAAACAGCATGGTATCTTGAAAAAGTTGTAATCTGACGGATGAGATTGAGGGATTGCCGTGAAGGATTGGATCGAATTTGGATGCGGTTTGATAGGATTACTATATCTTGCGGCGGTTGGCGGTGCGTTTGGCGGGAGAACCAGACAGCACCGCTTTTATTTTTGGAGCAATTGGGGAGCGCTCGCGGCCGGCGTGGTTACCGTCGTTGTCGCCCTGCTGGTCTTGGTGACCGGCGTGGACTGGAGCGCGACTTTTCAGGGACCGCTCGCCTGGATGCAACTGACGTTCCGGCTGGACGGCCTTGCGGCGTTTTTCCTTTTCACTCTGGGGCTCCTGGCCAGCCTCGTCGCGATCTACGCTTTGGGGTATGAGTGCCATATCACCCGCTCGGTGGCAATCTTCCAGCCGCTGTTTCTGCTGTCCCTCACCGGCCTGCTTGCCGCCTCCGACATCCTGTCGTTCCTCTTCTTTTGGGAGCTTATGAGCCTGACCTCTTATTTTTTGATTGTGGCCGGGTCCGGGGGCGGGCCCAAGAAAGCGGGCTTTCTTTATCTGATGATGACGCAGTTCGGGACGGCCTTTATCATGCTGGCGGTCCTGACCTTGGCGGCCGGCAGCGGGGGCACTTCGTTTGCCGGCTTGAATACGGCCGGGATGGCGCCCGCCTGGCGCGGCGCTTTGCTGGTCGCCTTGTTCATTGGGTTCGGGACCAAGGCGGGCATCGTGCCGCTCCATATCTGGCTCCCCAAGGCCCATCCGGCGGCTCCCGCCCCGGTATCGGCGCTGCTGTCCGGTTTCATGATCAAGGCTGCGTTGTACGGGTTGTTGCGTTTCGTCGGCTTTTTCCAGACGGAGGCGTGGTTTGGGGCGCTTTTGATGCTGATGGGAGGGATCAGCGCCGTTTTGGGGATCTTATATGCTTTCATGGCGAAGGATTTCAAACGGCTCCTGGCTTATTGCAGCATCGAAAACATGGGGCTCCTCTTCCTGACGGCCGGGGTGTTTTGCTGGGGCTACGCGCTGGGAAACGGCCGTTTGACCGGACTGGCCCTGGCCGCGCTGGAGATGCATCTGTTGAACCACGCTTTGTTTAAAGGATTATTATTCATGTCCGCCGGCGCGCTGTTGCAAGGGTGCGGGACGGTGGACCTGGATAAAATGGGCGGGCTCATCCAGCGGATGCCCCAAACCGCCTGCTTCACCCTGATCGGCTGCATGGCCGGGGCCGGACTGCCGCTGGTCAGCGGTTTCGTCAGCGAATGGCTGATCCTGCAAATGCTCTTCCTGGCCGCCCTCCTGGCGCCGCTGGCCTGGATGAAGCTGATCGTTTTCACCGGCATCGGGATGGTGGCCCTAAGCGCCGGATTGGCCGGCGCCACTTTTGTCAAACTGTTCGGCACTGCTTTCCTGGCCTTGCCCCGTTCGCCCCAGAGCCGGGCGGCCCGCGAGGTGAACCGGCAGATGCGGCTGGCGATGGGCCTGGCGGCCGGCTGCTGCCTGTTGCTGGGGATCGTTCCGTGGCTCGGCTGGCGGCTGATCAGCTTCAGCAGCGGCCGGCTGGGCCGGGACGGCGCGGTCGCTTCCCATCCGGTGATGGCCGGCGGCTTGTTCGGGGAGGTATCCGGGCAGCTGGCGGGGATCCTGGCGGTTCTGGCCATCGTGGCCCTGACGGTCTGGCTGGTCCGCCGTAAACTGGCCTGGCGGACCGGGACCACTTGGAACTGCGGCGCGACATTGCAACCGTCGATGGGGTATACCGGAACCGGTTTCGCGAAAATGGGCCGGCTGGCCTTCGGCTTCTGGCTCCGTCCGCAACGCCGGGTGCTGCGGCCCGCGGCGGAACATCCGCTTTTCCCCGGGCCTCTGGAATACCGCAGCCAGTTGCCTTCGCATTTTGAAGAACGGCTTTACCGGCCGGGCGCCCGGCTGTTATTGAAAGTATCCGCCCAGGTCCGGCGGGTCCAGGCCGGCAGCATCAAGCTCTATCTCGGTTACATCCTGGCGGTCCTGGTATTGCTGCTGATATATATCCGGTGGTTTTAAAAGCGTTGTGATAAACCCCGTCCGAAGGTCGGGGTGAATACAAAAGCTCAGAAAAGCAAGTGATAAAGTCGTTTTTTAGTCCATTGAAAAGGATGATTTCCGAATTTGAGGACTTTATCTCATGGCTTTTAAAAGCGTTATGACACACATCGGATACAAGAAGGAATCATCTCTCATCTTTTCACTTCCAGAAGGGGCGGACTAGAAAATATGGCGGATTTTTTGGGAATCGGGTTCCAATGGCTCTTCGGGCTGCTGCTGGCGCCGGTTTTGGGCGGCGCGATCAAGCTGGCCAAGGCCCGGCTGCAACACCGGCAGGGGCCGCCGTTGCTCCAGCCCTGGTATGACCTTATGAAACTCTTCCGGAAACGAATGGTGCTTTCCGGGACGACTTCATGGCTGTTCCGGGTCCCGCCCTTTCTGGAGATCGGCGTGGCGCTCGGCTTGTTGCTGGTAGTGCCCGGGCCTTTCCGGGCCGGCGCGGCTTTTCCGTTCGGCGCGGACCTGGTGGCGCTGCTCTATCTGATGGCGCTGGCGCGGTTCTTCTCCGCCCTGGCCGGGCTGGACGCCGGGAGCGCCTTCGGCGGGATGGGCAGCAGCCGCGAGATGACCCTGGCGGCCCTGATCGAACCGGGCTTGGTTCTGATCCTCTTTTTGCTGGGCTTCAAGGCCGGCAGCCTGAGTCTGAACCCGCTCTTTCACTGGGCGGCCCAGGATCCGGGCTGGATCCTTTCGCCGCTGCACCTCTTGACGGGGGTGGCCTATTTCATGCTGATGATCGCCGAGACCGGCCGGATTCCGGTGGACAATCCCGATACCCACCTGGAACTGACCATGATCCATGAGGGGATGATCCTGGAATACTCCGGGCCGTTTCTGGCCCTGATCAACTGGGCGGCCTGGATCCGGCAGTACCTCTTCTTCAGCATCTTCATCCAGCTGTTTTGGCCGGTTCCGGCCTACGGCGGGTTCCCCGGGCCGTTCCTCAGCCTGGCGGACTTCTGTCTGAAGCTGGCCTTGGTCGGCGGCCTGGTAGCGCTGGTGGAGTCGCTCCTGGCCAAGATGCGGTTGTTGAAAGCGCCCCGGTTGTTATGGGCGGCATTCGCCTTTGGGGTCCTGGGGTTATTGACGGCGATTTTTTAATCATGGGTGGATGAACCGGCGATAAGGAGGATCTCCATGTTCGAAAACTCCCTGCACAATCTGAGTCATGTGGCCATTCCCGGGTGGGACCTGGGGCTGGTGGCCGCGGCGCTGACCACGGTGCTCATTTGCCTGGCCAAGAAGTACCGGAATATGACGTTGCTCCTCATCATTCAGGCCTGCTGCCTGTCGGCGCTGACCTTCTTTCTGGGCCTGGCCAGCGGCGAGGCGCACCTGCTCCTGGCGGGCCTGGCCAATCTGGCGTTCAAAGGCGCGGTCATCCCCTACTTGCTCTGGGCATCCTTGAGAAAGGCCGGCCTGGACCGGCGCAAGGACGAGCGGTTCTCGGTGCTGGCGGCCGGCGTCTGGATCGGCGCCATCGCCCTGTTGACGGTGTTCCTGACCCCGCCGCTGCTGGCGGCGGCGCCGGTCCTCTCCGGCCGCACCCTGCAGTGCGGCTTGGCCGGCATCTTTTTGGGGCTGTGGATGATGATCTTTCGCAACTTCCTTTATTCCCAGGTGGCGGGGTTGCTGTTGATGGAGAACGGCCTGTACCTGGTGGCCTTGGCGTTGACCTCGGGCATGCCGGTGCTGATCGAGTTGGGGATCATGTTCGACCTTTTTGTGGCGGTGGTGGTGGTCGGCATCCTGCTGGAACGGGTACGCCGACTCTTTGAGACGACCGCGATCGATCAATTGAAACAATTGCGAGGATAAAGGGATATGGAGATGGGGCTTTTCATTCTGGCGCCGGTGGTCCTGGCGGCCGCCGCTTTTGTGAAACAACGCTGGCTGTTGCATGTCACGGCTGCGGTCCATCTGCTGCTGGCGGTGCAGGCCGGCCTGGCGGCGGCGCGGATCGCCCGGGTGAAGGTCTGGGCCGAGGGCTTCTGGTATCTGGACAGTCTCAGCGCGCTCTTTCTACTGGTGGTGGCAGTGGTTTCCCTGGTGATCAGCCTCTTCGCCGTGGGCTATTACAGCCGGGAATGGCGGCGGGGCGAGCTGTCCGGCCGGCGCCTGGCGGAGTATCTTTTCTGGTATAACCTGCTGCTGGCTGCGATGTACCTGGTGGTGCTCACGGCCAATCTCGGCATCCTGTGGGTGGCGGTCGAGGCGACCACCGTCACCTCGGTGCTGCTGGTGGGGTTCGAAGCCAAACGGGCCGCCACCGAGGCCGCCTGGAAGTACCTCCTGATCTGTTCGGTGGGGATCATCTTCGCCTTGCTGGGGATCATGTTCCTCTACTTCGCGGCGCTGCCCGCGCTGGGGACCGCGGGCGGGGGAGCGGCGCTGGACTGGAGCCAGCTGGCCGCCTTGGCGGCGCGGCTGGATCCGGGCCTGGCCAAGCTGGCCTTCATCTTCATCCTGATCGGCTTCGGCACCAAGGTCGGTTTCGCGCCGCTCCATACCTGGCTGCCCGACGCGCACAGCCAGGCGCCGACCCCGGTCAGCGCCGTACTTTCGGGAGTCTTGCTGAACTGCGCCTTATACGGAATCATCCGGGTGGCTTCGATCATCCGGGCCGGTACGGGCGGCGGTTTCGTGGATCAGTTTTTGACCTTCTTCGGCCTGTTTTCCATCGCCGCGGTGATCCCCTTTATCCTGATCCAATACGATCTGAAACGGCTGTTGGCCTATTCCAGCGTTGAAAACATGGGAATCATCGCCTTTGGCCTGGGCTTGGGCGGCAAATGGGCGGTGATCGGCAGCCTGTTGCAGATGGCCAACCATGCCCTGACCAAGTCCAGCCTGTTTTTGAGCGCCGGCGAGGTGGTCCAGGTCTTCGGGAGCAAACGGCTGCACCGGATGAAGGGCCTGATGGCGGCGGCGCCGGGGCTGGGGACGGTTTTTTACGCCGGTCTGCTGGCGATCACCGGTTTCCCGCCTTTCGCCATCTTCTTCAGCAAACTGACTATCGTTTACGGCGGGTTGCAGCGGGGCAGCTACGGCCCGAGCCTGCTCTTCCTGCTGCTGCTGTTGGTCATCTGCGGCGGCCTGTTTTATTATTTCAGCCGGATCCTGCAGGGAACGCCGTCTCCCAAACGATTCTTGACGCCGCGCAAGGAGAACTGGGCCACGGTGCTGGTTCTCGGCCTGCCGCTCGGGATCATGCTGGCGCTGGGATTTTACCAGCCGCCGGTCTGGCGGGCGCTGATCGGCGAAGCAGCCCGGATCATCGGAGGGAAGATGCCATGACGATGGAGGAATTAACGCCGGTTTTCGCCGGATGGAACGCCGCCGGAGGAGCGGTCCGGCCGGGCGAATTCCAGTATCAGATTGCCCCCGCGCAGCTGCCCGAATTGGCCCGGCTGCTGGCGGGGAAGGCTTCGCTCCTGGGGATGCTGGCCCTGGATGAACGGGCGGTCGACGGCAATTACCGCATTCTTCAGCTATTCGGGTTGGAGGGCGGACAGGTGTTGACGGTCAGCGCGCCGGTGCCGGAGGATCAACCGGTTTTTCCGAGCGTGACGCCTTTTTTGCCGGCGGCCCACTGGTATGAGCGGGAGATCGGCGATCTTTTCGGAGTGCGGCCCATCGGCCACCCCGATCCGCGCCGCCTGGTGATCCACCGCGGCTGGCCCAAGGGCAGCCATCCCTTGCGCAAGGATTACCAGCCCGCCACCGCGGTCAAGGCCTCCGGGTACGAAGGAAACTTCTCCTATCAGCAGGTGAAAGGGAACGGGGTTCACCAGGTGCCGGTGGGGCCGATTCACGCCGGGATCATCGAGCCGGGCCATTTCCGTTTCCATGTGGTGGGCGAGAGCGTTCTGGAACTGGACGCGCGCCTTTTCTACACCCACCGCGGCATTGAGAAGCTGGCCGAGGGGCGGGCTTGGCCGGAATTGTTGCCGCTGGCCGAACGGCTCTGCGGCGTCTGCACAGTCTCGCACTCTTTCTCGCTGGCGCTGGCGCTGGAGCGCTTGACCGGGATCGCGCCGCCGCGCCGCGCCTCCTATCTCCGGGTGGTCCTGGCCGAGCTGGAGCGGGTCTACAACCACTTGAACGACATCAGCGCCATCTGCGCCGGAGTCGGCCTGGCCCTGGGCACGCAGCGGGCCGCCGAATTCAAAGAAGCGGCCCTGGAACTGAACCGGGCGCTCACCGGCCACCGCTATCTGCGCGGCGCGGTGATTCCGGGCGGCGTCCGCCAGGACCTGGACCCCGCCCAGCTGACCATGGTCGAAGTCTTTCTGGAGCAGTTGGAGGGGGACCTGGCCGGGCTGTGGGAGGCGGTCTCCGGCAGCGATGTCTTTTTGGATCGGATGCAGCGGACCGGCGTGCTGACGCTGGAGAACGCGCTGGCGCTGGGGGCGGTGGGACCCGCCGCCCGGGCCAGCGGGGTCCGGGCCGATACCCGGGTGGATCAGCCCTATGCCGCCTATCCCCAGCTCCAGCTGGAGGTGCCGGTGGAGACGGACGGGGATGTCTACAGCCGTTTCGCCATCCGCTTCGCCGAGATCCGAGGGAGCCTGAGCCTGATCCGCCAGGCGCTGGCCGATCTGCCGGAAGGGCCGGTGGCGGTGGAGCTGCCGGCGCTGTTGCCCCCGGGGGCGCAGGCCTTCGGAATCACCGAGTCGGCGCGCGGTTCCAACCTGCACTGGCTGAAGACCGACAGCGGGGGCCGGATCTTCCGGTACGCGGTCCGCTCGGCCTCCTTTCCCAATTGGCCGGCCTTGGCGACCGCGGTGCCGGGCAACATCATTCCCGATTTTCCGCTCATCAATAAGAGCTTTGAACTTTGTTACGCCTGTCTGGACCGCTGATCGATCCGCATCACTCTCGCGGTCCGGGGTTCGTTAACGTCATTATGCAATGCACTGAGGCAGGGGTAGGTCATGATCAAATTATTGGTACAGAATCTCACGGAGCGGCTGAGGTGCCGCAAGATCGCCGGGGAGCGGTGGGGGCGTTCGCTCCAGATCCGCCATCTGGACTGCGGCTCGTGTAATGGTTGCGATTTTGAGTTGGCGGCGCTGCTCAATCCGGTCTATGACATCCAGCGGTTCGGCCTGGACTTTGTGGCCTCGCCGCGCCATGCCGACGTGCTGGCGGTCACCGGCGTGGTCACCCGCAATTTGGAAGAAGCGGCCCACGCCACCTACGAGGCGGCCCCCGAGCCCAAGCTGGTGGTGGCGGTGGGCGACTGCGCCTGCGACGGCGGGGTCTTCCGGGACGGCTACGCGGTGGTCGGTCCGGCCGAGGCGGTGCTGCCGGTGGATTTGAAGATCCCGGGCTGTCCGCCGGATCCGGAGACGATCCTTGCGGCCCTGCTGGAGCTGGACCTGGCAGCGGCGCGGCGGAAATAGGCGGACCGGGGTCTTTTGGATTCCCCATTCCCCGGCAGCCGGGGGGTTCCTCTCCCGCCACGGGAAGACCTTCGCTCACCTAAGCAAGATCTTCATTCCCAAAAGCAACTGTGGCGACGACTGCCGCAGTTGCTTCTTTCACAAAAGGAAGACCTTCGCTCACCCAAGTAAGATCTTCATTCCCAAAAGCAACTGTGGCGACGACTGCCGCAGTTGCTTCTTTCACAAAAGGAAGGCCTTCACTCACCCAAGCAAGATCTTCATTCCCAAAAGCAACTCCCGGAACGGGGGAAGACGCTCCTGGAATCATCGAAGCGGCTCTTTTGGCGGCAGATGATCGAAAGGGAGTTTCAGGCGCTTTGTTTTTTGACTGCGATCGCGTATAATAATAGTGAGTAGGGGAATGGAGGCGCGGCATGGCTCAAACGGAACTTCGCCGTGATTCGGCACTCGCCGTTTTGCGAAAATATAAGCAGGATTTCCAAAGCCGGTATGGCGTGACTCGTATTGGCTTCTTCGGTTCGGTGGCGCGGGATGAAGCGGACGCCGAAAGCGATGTCGATGTCGTCGTGGAGATGGAAAAGCCTGATCTTTTTTATATGGTGCATATCCAGCAGACATTAGCGCAAGAGTTTCAAAGACCGGTCGATCTCGTCCGTTTCCGGGATTCCATGAATTCGTTTTTAAAAGAGCGAATCCGCGCGGAGGCTGTCTATGGATGATCAGGAGACGGTCAGGGAGATCCTGTCGCAAATGCTGGAAGCTTTGCAACGTATTGAACGCCGCTTTGCGCCGATTCAATCTCCAAACGTTTTTTTCAGTCGGATGATGGAATCGACCGTTTGGATGCTATTTGCATGATGCTGATTGCGGTGGGGGAAAGTTTAAAATATCTTGATAAAATGACTCAGGGTAAGTTGCTTGCGGCCTATCCCGATGTTGACTGGAAGGGTGCCAAAGGGATTCGGGATATCATGAGTCATCATTATTTTGATATCGACGCTGAAATTGTATTTTGGGTATGCCAAGATAAGGTGCCGTTGCTGGTCAGGACGGTTTTCCGGATGCAAGCGGACCTTGGATAAGATGATAGAGCGCCTTTGGGCGTTTTTTTTATTGGCGGGACCGGACTCGCAAGAACCCATTCCGGTGGCTGACCGTTAACGTAAACGGCCTGGAATTTTGGGCCGGGATGTGATATCCTGGTAAACAATATGACAGCCGCGCCGGGATGGCGCGCCGATTCCATGGTAAAGGAATGAAACTCTCCCGATGAACCGACTCAATCCTGAGGCCGCGATTCGCTCCGGGCCAGCGCCGCGGCCGTCCGTCCTGTGGATGGCCCTGATCCTGGGAGCGCTCTCGGCCTTCGGGCCGTTGTCCATCGACATGTACCTGCCGGCCCTGCCCAAGCTGGCCGGGGCGCTGAAGGCCAGCGCCTCCCAGGCGCAGCTCAGCCTGACCGCCTGCCTGCTGGGGATCGCCCTCGGCCAGATCTTCGTGGGCCCCGTCAGTGATGTGCGGGGCCGCCGCGGACCGCTGCTGATCGGCTTGGCGACCTATGCCGCCACCGCGCTGGCGTGCGTCTTCGCTCCGAACATCGAAATCTTCCTGCCGCTCCGTTTCATTCAGGGCCTGGCGGGCGCGGCGGGGATCGTGATCGCCCGGGCGGCGGTCCGCGACCTCTATGACGGCCCGGAATTGACCCGCTTTTATTCCCTGCTGATGCTGGTGAACGGGGTGGCGCCGATTCTGGCGCCGGTCCTGGGCGGACTGATTTTGCAGGTCTCCTCCTGGCGCGGCGTTTTCGCGGTCTTGACCGCGGTGGGCGCCGCCATGCTGCTGGCGGTGCTGTTCGGCCTGGCGGAAACTTTGCCGCGGGCGCGCCGCTCAAGCGGCGGGGTCAAAAATACCTTGCTCACCTTCGGCCGCCTGGTTAGGAACCGCAGTTTCATGGGCTACGCACTGAGCCAGGGCTTCGTTTCGGCGGCGATGTTCGCCTATATCGCGGGGTCGCCCTTTGTGGTCCAGGAGATCTTTGGCCTCTCGCCGCAGCTTTTCAGTTTGATCTTCGCCATCAACGGCCTGGGAATCATCGTGGCCGGCCAGATCACCGGCAGGCTGGCGGGCCGGGTCACCGAGCGCAAACTGTTGGTCGCCGGGCTGACCATGGCCCTGGCGGGCGGACTGTGCCTGCTGGCGATGATCATCAGCGGCGGCGGACTGCTCAGTATCCTGGTGCCTTTATTCTTCGTGGTTTCCAGCGTCGGAATCGTCGGCACCAGCAGCTTCTCCCTGGCCATGCAGGAACAGGCCCACGCCGCGGGCAGCGCGGCGGCCTTGTTGGGATTGTTGTCTTTCGTATTGGGAGGGTTCATGGCGCCGCTGGTCGGGATCGCCGGCAGCCGGAACGCCCTTCCCATGGGCATCACCATCGCGGCGGCGGAAGGCGCGGCGGTCCTGTCCTATCTCTGCCTGGCCAGGGAAACGTCGGCGACTGGAGCGAAACTGCGGCTGAAGTTGAAACGGGATTCCCGGGGTTGATCCAGAGGCGCCGCCCGGGCGGCGGAGCCAAAAAAGCGCGGTTTATTTGCAGATTCCGGTGATGAAGGTATGGGAATGTTTTTGCAGGTCGAATTCGAACGGCAGCAGCAGCGGCGTTCCCTCGGTATCGGTCAGGATCTTCAGCAGCGGACGCAAGGGCATGGCCTCGTTGGGATCGAGCACCACCGCCACTTCGTTGGAGTTGAGCAGCACCTGGCATCCTTTGGGGTAGATCGCGATATTCTTCAGGAAGACCTTGGCGATCTCCGAATCGATCTGGGAATTGGAGATGCAGAGCAGATATTCGGCGGCCTCGTGCGGCAGGATCCGTTTGGAGTGGGCCCGGTCGGAGGTCAAGGCGTCATAGATGTCGGCCACCGCGACCACCTTGGCCAGCGGGGAGATGGCCGCGCCGCTCAGCCCGCCGGGGTAGCCGCTGCCGTCGCAGCGTTCGTGGTGTTGCAGCACGATCTTGGCCACTTCCGGCCGGATCCCGGCGATATTTTGAACCATCTCATAACCGTAGCGGGCGTGTTTTTGGGCTTCCGCGAATTCCGCCACGGTCAGAGGACCTTGCTTCAATAAGATCTTATCCGGTATCCGGGTCTTTCCGACATCGTGCAGCAGCGCGCCGAGCGCCAGGGTGACCATGACCTCGGCCGGCCAATTCAGCGCCTTGGCCGCGATCAGGCTGTAGATGCAGACATCCAGTGAGTGGGCGTAGTAATAGTCGCAGATGCCGCGGAATCCGGTCAACAGCAGCATGGAATGGGGATGACTGCGGACCGCCTCGAGGATCCGTTCGGCGACGGGGAAGATCGCTTCCAGGGGCGGCGGCGTGTTTTTCTTGAAGCCATCGATGATCTCGCTGACCGCCTCGTAGGACTCGGTATAAAATCGTTCCACCGGATTGGTGAGGATCTCTTCGTAATAGGCTTTATCGGCGAAGACTGTCACCCGCGAGACGCCCCGGTCCTTCATATGCTCCACATAGCTCGGCTTGATCATCATCCCTTTGGACAACAGAAGACTGCCGTCGCAAAAGAGGTTTTTGCCGACGATCATGCCGGGTTTAATATCCTGGATATCCAGGTCAAAGCAGATCTTTTTCATCAGAGATGGCTCGCTTCGTCCGTTATTCCCCAAACCTTAATTTGGAATTATTATAACATAATTTTTTTACATTGGGATTAAATTTGTTTGAAAAGCCCGTGAGATTCGGGGCTGGTTTTCCGAAAACCGCCGGAGCCGGGATCAATCCTCCCGCAGCCGTTTTTCAAAGCAGACCGATTGGGGACGGCCGACGTACCCGCCGTAATTGGGGATCCGGCGGTAGCCCCGGCGTTCATAAAAAGCCACCGCGCGTTGGTTGACCAGGCCGGTCTCCAGCCACAGGGCGGCATAGCCCAGGCCGCGGGCCTGCTCCTCCAGATGGGCCAGGATGGCGCTGCCCACGCCCTTGGTGCCGGGCCGGGCGTACATCCGCTTGACCTCGGCAATTCCGGCGGCTTCATCCAGCGGGCGGATGGCCCCGCAACCGAGCGGCGCGCCCTCGGGAGCACGGGCGATCACAAAGCGGCCGCGCGGCCCGGCTACGTCCTCCGGCTTGAAGGAATTCCGGCCACCGTCGCCGGTGATGGCCTCCAGGATCGCCGACAATTCCGCCATCAATTGCAGGGCTTCAGGCGAGGCCGGGTCGGCCGCGACGATGACCAGCGGCCGACCCGGAGAGCCCGCCCCTCCGAAAGTTTGCATCTCCATCATGGCATTCTCCGGTGCCAGTTTCAGTTGGCCTTACATTTTCCCCGGCGCCGGCCGTTCCGTAAAACCGGGGCAAAGGGCGGCGTCAAAGCCCAGTCCGGGCTCATCGGTCAGGGTGATCCGGTGCTCGTCGAAGCGCGCTCCGCCGGGCAGCGGATCGGTGGCGCAGAGCGAGGGTCCGTCCAGATCGAGGCGGGTGATGACTGGCTTGGCGGCCGCCAGATGCGCGGCTGCGGTGACGCTGATCTTGGCCTCCAGCATGCAGCCCATCATGCATTCGACCCCGTAGACCTCGGCCATGGCGCAGATCTGCAGCGCGTGGCGAATGCCCCCGGTCTTCATCAGTTTGATATTGATCAGATCGGCCGCCCGCAACTGCATGATTTTGACCGCGTCCAGCGGCGAATAGGCGCTTTCGTCGGCCAGCACCGGGATGGTCACATGGTCGGTGACGAACTTGAGGCCCTCCAGATCGTGGGCTGGGACCGGCTGTTCCACCAGCTCAATCTCGAGGCCCCGGTCCTCCAGCCGCTGCAGGATGCGGACGGCCTCCTTGGGCTGCCAGCCTTGATTGGCATCCAGCCGCAGCTTGATATCATTGCCGACCGCCTGGCGGATGAGGCTCATCCGTTCGATATCCAGGGCCGGGTCTTTGCCGACCTTGATCTTCAGGGTGTCGTAGCCGAGCTGCACCGCTGCGACGCTGTCCCGGGCCATCTGTTCCGGATCGTTGACGCTGATGGTGATATCGGTGCTCAGTTGCCGGCGGTAGCCGCCGAGCAACTGGTAGAGCGGAGCCCGGTACAGCTGGCCGTAAAGATCGTAGAGCGCGATATCCACCGCTGCCTTGGCGCTGCTGTTTTTGACCAGGCAATGGTCCAGCTTTTCGAAGATCGCCTCGATGTTTTCGATCGCCATGCCCTTCAGTTGGGGGGCGATCACTTCCTCGATCGCCCAGACTATGGAGCCGATGGTGTCGCCGGTGATGACCGCGGTCGGCGCGGCCTCGCCCAGTCCCACCTGGCCGGTGTCGGTGACGATGCGCACAATGACGTCGTCGATGGCGTTCACGGTGCGCAACGCGGTTTTGAACGGCCTTTTCAACGGTGCCGCCAGACGGCCCGTCTCAATCGCTACAATTTTCAAGGATGAATCCTCCTTTTATCCGCAAATGTCCTGCGCCGCAAAATAGTCATAGACCGCCCTGGAAGCCCGGCCGATGGCCAGCCGGGCGTCGCGATTGGCGGGAGCATCCCAGACCAGCATCACGAAGAGGTAGTCCCGGCCCTCCAGGTAGACGATGCCGGCCTCGTGATCGATCTGCTCCAATTCGCCGGTTTTGTGGGCGACCACCGTCTCGTCCGGCAGCTGCAGCATCATCATGCTCGTATCCAGTTGCTGCTTCATGATCTCCAGCATCCGGGCGCTGCTCGGCGCATCGACCAGTTCTTCCCGGTAGAGCAGTTCGAGGAGCCGGGCCATATCCGCCGCGCAGGTGAAATTCTCCCGGCCCGCCCGGCGGGCGGTGCCGTCCATCATCTTGCGCTGCAGCAGCGTCGCGGAGAGCCCGAGGCCGGCCAGGAAACGGTTGACCTTCTCCATGCCGGCCAGGTCGATGAGGAGGTTGGCGGCGGTGTTGTCGCTTTGGACGATCATCAGGGTGATCAAGTCTTGCAGCGAATAATCGTTGCCGGTCTCTAACAGGGTCAGGATGCTGAAAGGCACCTTATCCTCTTGTTTGACCCTGATGCGCCGCGTCAGTGAATAGGAGCCGGCCTGGGCCTGGCGCAGCACTTCGGCCATGATCGGCAGCTTGATCAGGCTGGCCGAAGGGACCCGCTGCCGCTCGTTCCAAAGGGCGGTCTCGTCGGTCCGCAGATTTTTGATCACGAAGCCGCATTTCATTGCGGTTGGATCAATGGCTTGCAAAATAAGCTCGGTAAGCGTAAGCATGGAGTCACCTCGAACCACGCGGGGTGGGATTGATATTGACAGGATGCCTTCCTGTCCAAATGATTCTATCGGCTCATGGCGGCGCGAAGGGCACTGCCGTGGGCGGGTAGAATCATTTGAGTCAGGCCGTGGGAAAAAGGGGATGCATTCGCTGCATCCCCGCCACCGGCTTTCGGTTTACTTTATCACTTTACTTAGAGACCTTATCCAACCAGGATACCCCCACGGGATGAAGCCTGAACCCTTTGACATTCGGACGGTAAGCGGCCATATCCAGGGAATGGCTGACGAACACCCAGGGGGCCTCTTCGATCAATAGCTTTTGCAGGTCCTGGTATATCTTGACCCGGGCCTTCGGATCGAGCGTCGCGGTGCCCTTTTTCAAAATCTCATCCACCTTGGGATTGGAATACTTGGAATGATTCAAGCCGGATTCAATCTGATTGCTGTCGAACAGGGATAGGAAATTGTCGGGGTCGCCGTTGTCGCCGATCCAGCCGTAGAAATAGGCGTCGCCCTCGGTGGCGTTGAATACCGCGCTTTTATATTCGCTCCACGGATAAACCTTGATGTTGGTCTTCACGCCGATCTTCAGCAGCTCGGCCTGGACGGCCTCGGCCAGCTTCTGGCCGTTCACCGGATTGTAGGAACGGGCCACCGAGTAGGTGAGGATCGTGAAACTGAGGTTCGATGCCCCGGCCTCGGCCAATAACTTCTTGGCCTGCTCCTGGTTGAAGGAGAGGGGCTTCAGTTTCGGGTCGTAGCCCGGGATGAAGCTCGGCAACGGCCCATTGGCGGTCTGAGCGTATCCCTGGTAGAGATATTTCACGATTGCGTCGCGGTTGATGGCCATCGAAACCGCCCGGCGAATCCGGGGGTCGTTGAAAGGCTTTTTATGACAGAAGAAACCCATGTAGTTGATGTTCATGCCCGGATTCTTGACGACCTTGAGGCCGCTGGACTCCAGCTTCTTGACGTCATTGGGGTCCACCCCGTCGATGATGTCCACCGCGCCGGTCAAAAGCTCGCTGGAGCGCACCGAGTTTTCTTTGGTGGTTTTGTAAATCACCTTGTCGACCAGGGCTTTCTTGCCCCAGTATTTATCGTTCTTGACCAGGACGATCTGTTGATCGCGGTCCCACTTGTCAAACTTGAAGGGTCCAGTTCCCACCGGGTGCTGGTTGGAATCGGCGCCGTACTTCTTCACCGCGGCCGGGCTGACGATCGGCGCGGCGAAGGACATCGCCAAATTGGCCAGGAATGGCGCGTAGGGTTTGTTCAGGGTGAATTTGACGGTATACGGGCCGACGACTTCGACCTTTTTGACCGGCTCGAACGTAAAGGAAGCATAGGGCATGTCGCTGGTGGCGTTCGGCGGCAGTTGCCGTTCCACGCTGAATTTGACCGCCTCCGCGTTGAAGGGCGTACCGTCGTGGAAGGTGACGCCGCGGCGGAGGTTGAAGGTCCATACCAGGCCGTCGGAGCTTTGGGTCCAGGAAGTGGCCAGGCAGGGCTGGATCTCGGTGCTGCCCGGCTTGTATTTGACCAGGTTTTCATAGATATTGACCATGATCTTGGCCGATTCCAGCTCCTCGTTATAGGCCGGATCGAGGCCCCGCGGGTCCGCCGTTTTGGCGTACACCAAGATTTTCGGGGCCGCGGCCGCGCCGACAGCCGCGAAGGCTAGGAATAATACCAGGGTAAGCAATAGAAATTTCCGCATCCCATTTCCTCCTCAAAATTAAACTATCTTATTCATTGTAGGCATTCGGCCAGCTTATCGATAACGCCAGCCCGTTTTTCCCGAAACGATCTGGCGCATTCGGGATACCCGTAAAATGATTATATCAACTCACGATGCCGGAAACAATACTCGGTAACCTCGGGCGCCGGTTTATTTGGAGACCTGATCCAGCCAGGAGACTCCGACCGGATGGAGCTTGAATCCTTTCACGTTCGGCCGGTAGGCCGCCATGTCCAGGGAATGGCTGATGAACACCCAGGGGGCGTCTTGAACCAGGATTTTTTGCAGGTCTTGATAGATCTTGACCCGGGCTTTGGGATCCAGCGTCAGCGTTCCTTTCTTTAATAACTGGTCCACTTTGGGGTTGGAATACTTGGATGAGTTCAGGCTGGAATCGATCTGGCCGCTGTCGAAGAGCGACAGGAAGTTATCGGCGTCGCCGTTGTCGCCGATCCAGCCGTAGAAGCAGGCGTCGCCCTCCTCGGCTTTGAATACCGCGTCTTTATACTCGCTCCACGGATAGACCTTGATGTTGGTCCTTACACCGATCTTTAGCAGATCGGCCTGGATGGCCTCGGCCAGTTTCTGGCCGTTCACCGGGTTATAGGAACGGGCCACCGCGTAGGTGAGGAACGTGAAGCTGAGGTTGGGGACCCCGGCTTCGGCCAGCATTTTTTTGGCCTGCTCGGGGTTGTAGGCCAGCGGCTTCAGGCTGGGATCATAACCCGGAATGAAGCTCGGCAGCGGGCCGTTGGCAGTCTGGGAGTAGCCTTGATACAGGTATTTGACGATCTTGTCGCGGTCGATCGCCATCGAGATGGCGCGGCGGACCCGCGGATCATTGAAGGGTTTGCGATGGCAGAAGAAGCTCAGGTAGTTGATGTTCATGCCCGGATTCTTGATGACCTTCAGGCCGCTGGACTCCAGTTTCTTCACATCGTTGGGATCGACGCCGTCGATGATGTCCACCGCGCCGGTCATCAGCTCGCTGGCGCGGACCGAACTTTCCTTGGTGGTCTTGTAGATCACCTTGTCGACCAGCGCCTTCTTGCCCCAGTATTTGGCGTTCTTGACCAGTACGATCTGCTGGTCGCGGTCCCACCTCTCGAACTTGAAAGGCCCGGTTCCCACCGGATGGAAGTTGAAATCGGCGCCGTATTTCTTTACCGCCGCCGGGCTGACGATCGGAGCCGCCAGGGCCATCGCCAGATTGGCCAGGAACGGCGCATACGGCTTTTTCAGAGTGAAGCGGACGGTGTAAGGGTCGATGGCTTCGACCTTTTTCACCGGTTCAAAGGTGAAGGAGGCATAGGGCATATCGTCGGTGGCGTTGGGCGGCAATTGCCGTTCCACGCTGAATTTAACCGCCTCCGCGTTGAAGGGGGTCCCATCGTGGAAGGTGACTCCTTTGCGGAGCTTAAAGGTCCAGACCGTGCCGTCGGGACTCTGCGTCCAGGAGGTGGCGAGGCAGGGCTGGAGGTCGGTGCTGCCCGGCTTGTACTTCACCAGGTTTTCATAGACATTGACAATGATCTTCCCCGACTCGGCATCCTCGACATAAGCCGGGTCCAGGCCCCGGGGATCGGCCGCTTTGGCATACACCAAAATCTTCGGCGCCGCCGCGGTGGCGACAGCCGAGAAGGCCACCATCAGCACCAGAGCAAGTAAGAATACTCTACGCAAGCAAAATAACCTCCTTTATTTTTGGATAGGCTTCTGATTCCTATCTTGGTTCGCCGCATTTATGACATAAAGTTGACTATTGTTGCGGTTGGAAAGAGTGGCCGGTTTTGTTACACGAAAAGATATGACATAAAAACAATTAGTAGTTGGTTTCAATTTACCACTTCCCAGCCACGAAGTCAATCAACTTAACATTAAGTTGACATATGGAAGGCGTTCCGTGGCAGAACCGAGTGAAGCGGAATCCGCTCTGGTCGGCCGTTGGTAACGGAGGAAATTATGTTTAATGTCTGGTCCGCCAGGACAAACTAAGCCGGTGGTTCAGTGGGATTTGAATTTTGGAAAATCGTTAAAGCATCGCGGTTTTCCAAAAATTTCTTTCGATGATTGAACCACTGGAATAGCAAGGCCGTTCGACGGCTCGCAAAGATAAGGGGTAGAGGTGATGAGATGCGGATATTGATGTTGAGTTGGGAGTTTCCGCCCAAAGTAATCGGGGGCATCGCCCGTCACGTGGACGACCTCTCCCGGGCGCTGGCCCGGCAGGGAGAGGATGTTCATGTGATCACCTGCGGGGTGCAGGGAGCGCCGTATTACGAACTGTACCATGGCGTCAAGGTACATCGCGTCGGAATGCATAATCCGGAGACGCCCGACTTTTTGACCTGGGTTTTGCAGCTCAATTTGAACATGGTGGAGGAGGCCAACCGCTTAATCGAGGACGGTTGGAGTTTCGACGTGATCCATGCCCACGATTGGCTGGCGGCCTATGCCGGCAAGAATCTGAAGCATTCCCGCCAGGCGCCGCTGGTCGCGACGATTCACGCCACGGAGTACGGCCGGAACAACGGGCTCCATAATGAGCTGCAACGGTATATCAGCAATGTGGAATGGTGGCTGGGGTATGAGGCCTGGCGGGTGATCTGCTGCAGCCAGTACATGCGCGAGGAATTGCGCCGGGTCTTTCAGTTGCCCGACGACAAGGTGCGGATCATTCCTAACGGAGTCTATCTCAAGGATTTTGTGGGTACCACCATGGACCCGGCCAGGATTCGCGACCGCTATTGCGCCTCGGATGAGAAAATGATCTTCCATATCGGCCGGATCGTCCGGGAAAAAGGCCTGGGCGTCCTGCTGGAAGCGCTGCCGCGGATCCTGGAGACCGAGCCCAAGACGAAACTGGTGATCGCCGGAAAAGGGCCTTATCTGGATGAATTGAAGCACCGCGCCTATCAGCTCGGCGTCTTCAACCGGGTTTATTTCACCGGATTCATCGATGACAACACCCGCAACGCCCTCTTTCAATGCGCCGATGTGGCGGTCTTCCCCAGCCTTTATGAGCCTTTCGGCATCGTGGCGCTGGAAGGAATGGCCGCCGGAGTCCCGGTGGTGGTCTCCGATACCGGAGGAATGCAGGAGATTATCCATCACGGTGTGAACGGCCTGAAAGCCTACACCGACAACCCGGTCTCCCTGGCGGATAACATCCTCTGGGCGCTGAGTCATCCCGATCACGGCCAAAAGATGGTGAAACGGGCCCGGGAGGATGTCCGCACCATCTACAGCTGGGAGAAGATCGCCATGCAGACCGCGGCCGTCTACAGCCAAGTGCTGGAGGAGCACAGCCATTCCAACTGGCGCGGTTCCTATCAGGATGCCCCGGGCCGCTTTGAACAGCGGGATGTCCGGAGCTTCGGCCGTTACCAGAATGTGCAATGAACGCCGCAGCCGGTATCGCGGCCCCGGCGGCTTGGGATCCGGGGTTCGCGGCGAACCGTGGGATCGGCATAACAACCGCAACCGAAACAGGGAGGAAGTCTTTTGAAAGCAGTCATCATGGCCGGCGGGAAGGGAACCCGGCTCCGGCCGCTCACTTGCAACAAACCCAAACCGATGGTTCCCATCGCCAACCGGCCGATGATGGAGCACATCATCTATCTCCTGCGCAAGCACGGTTTCGCTGAAGTCCTGGTGACCCTCTTTTATCTGCCCGAGGCGGTCGAGAATTATTTCGGGGACGGCCGGGAGTTCGGGCTGGCGATGCGCTATTTCGTGGAGGAGAAGCCGCTGGGCACGGCCGGCTCGGTCCGGAACGCGGCCGCCGATCTGACCGAGACCTTCTTGGTCATCAGCGGCGACGCGCTGACCGACATCGACCTGACGGCGGCGCTCCGTTTTCACCGCGAGCGGGGCGCGACCGCCACCATCATCCTGACCAAGGTGGAGAACCCGCTCGAATACGGGGTGGTCATCACCGACCCGCGGGGCGCGATCCAGCGGTTCCTGGAGAAGCCAGGCTGGGGCGAGGTCTTCAGCGACACCGTGAATACCGGCATCTATATTTTGGAGCCCAAGATCTTCAATTATTTCGAGCCGGGCCAGGAGTTCGATTTCAGCAAGAACCTCTTCCCGATGCTGTTGGCCCAGGGAGAACCGCTCTACGGCTATGTGGCGGACGGCTACTGGTCGGACATCGGCAATCTCGAGCAATACCGCCAGGCCCATTACGACGTCTTGAACGATCGGGTCAAGGTCTCCATCCCCGGCCGGGAGATCAAGCCCGGGCTGTGGGTCGGCGAAGGGGTGGAGATTGACCCGGGGGCGAGCGTGGCCACGCCGGTCCTAATCGGCGATTACTCCCGGGTGAAGCCGGGGGCGGAGATCGGCGCCTATTCGGTGCTGGGCGATTACGGCATCATTCAGGAAGGGGCCAGCGTCAAGCGGGGCATCCTTTGGAACCATTGCTACCTGGGGAGCTATTCCGAGGTGCGCGGCGCCACGCTCTGTCATCATGTTTATTTGAAGGGAAAGAACGCGGTCTATGAAGGGGCGGTGCTCGGCGAAGGCGTCGAGTTGGGCCTGAAGGCGGTGGTCCGGCCCGAGGTGAAGGTCTGGCCCAACAAGATCCTGGACAGCGGGAGCGTGCTCAATGACAGCCTGATCTGGGCCAAAAAATCAGCCAAGAGCCTCTTCGGCGCCTCGGGGATCAGCGGCACGGTCAATCAGGAGATCACGCCCGAGGTCGGCGCCAAGCTGGGCGCGGTCTTTGGCGCCTATTTGAAACCCGGCGCCCAGGTTACGGTCAGTTCCGACAACTTCCGGGCCTCGCGGGTGCTCAAACGGGCGCTGGTCTCCGGAGTCCTGGCGGCGGGGGTCAATGCCTACGACCTCGGGACCCTGCCGACGCCGGCGGCCCGTTACGCGCTGGTGGCGCTGGGCGCCCGGGGCGGGCTGCACCTGCGGATCGATCCCCGGGATCCCGAGGGGATCCTGATCCAATTCATAGACGAGCGGGGCCTGAATGTCGCCAAAAGCGTCGAACGGGCGCTGGAAAACGCCTTCGCCAGCGAGGATTTTCCGCGCAGCCCGGCCGGGGCCATGGGCGAGCTGACCTTCGTGCCGCAGCTGGTCCAGCCGTACCTCCAGGGCCTCATCGGGCCGGAGGCGCAAAAAATGATCGCCGCCTCGCGGCTGAAGGTGGTGACCAGCTACGACCAGGGCAGTCTGACATTGCTGCTGCCGGCGCTGCTGGAGGAGTTGCAGTGCAAGGTGATCCACGCCGGGACCGAGGAGGAGGGGGCGGAGCTTCCAGCCCGGCCGCGCACCCTCCAGGAATTGCTGGGCGCCATCAGCCGGGTCGGGACAGCGGTCCGCGAGCACCAGGCCGATCTGGGCGTGATCGTCGACAACAACGCCGAGCGGTTGATCCTCCTGGACGAGCACGGCGAGATCCTCAAGGAAGAGCAGCTGGTGGCGCTGCTGTCGCTGCTGGTGCTGAAGTACCACCCGGCGGCGGCGCTGCCGGTACCGATGACCGCGCCGCAATTCATCGAGGATCTGGCCCGCGAGTACCATGGCCGGGTGATCCGGACCAAGGTCAATCCGCGTTCGCTCATGGAGCAGCTGGCCCAGGAGCGGCTCTTCCCCACCGGCCAGGGCGACGGGGCGTTCCTGCCGCAGTTTGACGCCTTGTTTACCCTGGTCAGAGTATTGGAACTGCTGGCCCGGGAACGGGTGAGCCTGGCCGGGGCCAAGGCGCTCATCCCCCAGGTGCAGCGGGGTTACGCCGAGGTCGATTGCCCCTGGGAAGAGAAGGGGCGGATCATGCGCAACTTGTATGAGGAGCAGAAGGAGCGGCCTTTGGAGATGACCGACGGTTTGAAGGTCTACCACGACGGCGGTTGGGCCCTGGTATTGCCCGACGCCGAGGAGCCGATCTTCCGGATCTATTCCGAAGCCGGGACCGGCGAGGAAGCGGACGCCTTGACCCAATACTATATGAGCCGCATCAACGAGCTGCAATTGAGTTAGGGACGAGGGGGACGACCGGAAAAACGGCGGTCCGGGGGCGGTTGCCGCCCGTAGCCGGGCCGCCGCTGCCCCACTTGAGGGGAGCGCCGCCCCGGACGAGGCGACGGGGACTCCTTCCCGGGCCGGCGTGGCCCGCGGTAGGGCGGCGGTTCTCCGTCGCCGGGCGGCAGCCGCCCCGATCCGGGCCGGTATGGCCCGGCCCCGGGCAATTGCCGCGGCCCGCCGGGGGAGATCCGCCCGGGGCCTGAGGCAGTTGCCCGGGAATGGAAAAGTTCCGGTAAATATCGCCAGAGGGGGTCCGGAAGGGTCAAACGCCCGCCGGCATTGCGGCCGGCCGGCCGCGCCTTTTGCTTGACAGGGCGGGGTCCGGTGTGTTATGATAGTTCATGCATTCGGAGCGAACTCGGAGGAGTGTCCGAGTGGTTTAAGGAGGCGGTCTTGAAAACCGTTGTATCGCAAGGTACCGGGGGTTCGAATCCCTCCTCCTCCGCCAGACGTACGCCATCTGAATCGCTCAAGTGTTCAACCTTACGGAGAGGTACCCAAGCAGGTTGAAGGGGACGGTTTGCTAAACCGTTAGTAGGAGTAATCCTAGCGAGGGTTCGAATCCCTCTCTCTCCGCCATCATTTCAATTATAACCGGGGTTTCGCGAAACGCGAAACCCTTTTTTATTTTCCAAGTCTTGCACCCCAAAAACCGCCTGTCAAAGAAACTGCAAAGAATCCTCCGCGGGCGAATTCGTTCCGCTGCCCAAACCCCGCTCATTGCCCTAACGTACGGTTGGCCGGCGCCATTGAAAGCTCCTGAACCCGGATAACGGCGGCAAATCACGCTTACCCCATCTTTTTGATGAAAAATCTTCCTTATTTAGGAACGGAGGTGGCGATTTCTCAAACGGGTAGGAGATACCCGAAGCCATGGCGAAAACATTCCTGAAACAATTTTTAATAAAACCGGACGATGTTCGCTGGGAAGGAGGGAGACAAATGGCTAGAATCGCGGAGAATACGTAAAATAAAAAATGGAGGTGCTGACGGTGAATTTCAAAGAAACGGCAATGGAAGTGATTTATGCGATAATCCCTATTGTGGCGATCGTAATCCTGTTACAGCTGACAATAGGCAGGCTTCCAATGGAAGTCTTCACCCGGTTTCTTGGCGGAGCGGTACTGATAGTCATCGGATTAATCCTTTTTTTCATAGGCGTCAAAATCGGTTTTTTACCGATGGGCGAGATGTTGGGCGCGGCGATCGTCGCCCGGGGCAAGCTGTGGTTGATCTTGACCTTGGGCTTTGTGATCGGTTTCGTTCTCACCATTGCCGAGCCGGATGTACAGGTCCTGGCGATGCAGGTGGCCCAAGTCTCCGAAGGCGCCATCCCGAAAAACTTGTTGATAGCCTTTGTAGCGCTGGGGGTGGCGATTTTTGTGTCCCTGGCGCTGTTGAGGGTGTCGCTGAACATTCCGCTCATTTATTTGCTGACCGGCGGCTATCTTCTCACTTTTGCGCTGGCGGCGTTCACTCCGCCGCAATTTCTGGCGGTCGCTTTCGACGCCGGCGGGGTGACCACGGGCCCGATGACCGTCCCCGTCATCCTGGCGTTGGGCGTGGGCGCGGTGGCCGGTTTGGGCAAAAGAAGCTCCACCCAGGATAGTTTCGGCTGGATCGGATTGGCCTCGCTGGGGCCGATTCTGGCGGTGCTGTTATTGGGGGTGATGTTTCAATGATCCCAATGCTCTTTAAAGGATTTCCCGGGGTGCTAAGGGAAGTCTTCTGGGCGCTCTTCCCGGTAGTGGCGGTTTTTGCGGTGTCCCAAGTCATCATGTTGAAGCTTCCGAAACGGCAGT
This sequence comes from Hydrogenispora ethanolica, assembly GCF_004340685.1. Lineage (NCBI taxonomy): Bacteria > Bacillati > Bacillota > Hydrogenispora > Hydrogenispora ethanolica. The sequence goes on from NZ_SLUN01000031.1 coordinate 38,984, forward strand.
TAAAGAAGATCGTTCGCGGAATGCTGCTGGTTTTCCTGGGCGTGGCGCTCTTTCTCCAAGGTGTCCACGTCGGCTTCCTCCCCGCGGGGGATCTATTGGGGAAGACCCTGGGGTCTATCAAGCATAATTGGATATTAGTCCCGCTGGGATTTTTGCTGGGTTTCGCCGCGGTGCTGGCGGAACCGGCGGTGTTGGTCCTGAGCAATCAGGTGGAAGAGATCTCGGGCGGGCATATCAATAAGAAAATATTACTGTACGCCCTGGCCATCGGAGTGGCGCTGTCGGTGGCGTTATCCATGGCCCGGGTGTTGCTGGGGATATCGCTCTGGTATTTTCTCATACCCGGCTATATTCTTGTGATCGGGCTCGCGTTTCTTTCCGATCCGGCCTTCGTGGGCATCGCCTTTGACTCGGGGGGAGCGGCCACCGGGCCGATGACCGTGACGTTTATTTTGGCCCTGACGGTGGGCGCGGCCAAGGTCTTGGAGAACCGGAATCCCCTGCTCGATGGTTTCGGCATGATTGCACTGGTCGCCTTGACGCCGATTTTGGCGATTTTATCCTTAGGGTTTTTATATAGCAGAAAGGAGCGGAACAATGGCTGAAGGCGGGGTTGATGCGAAGGCCGACGCGAAGTTGATCGTCACCATCCTCAAAAAGGGGGTGGCCAGCAGAGTGGTGGCCGCCACCAAAAAAGCCGGAGCATCGGGCGGCACCATCGTTTTGGCGCGTGGCACGGCGAACAAGGATATCTATCTGAAGTTTTTGGGCATGGAATACGAACCGGAGAAAGAGATCGTTCTGACGGTCGCGGACCGAAATATGGTCGATACCATGCTCCAGACGATTGTTCAGGAGGCGCAATTGGATAAGCCGGGCAACGGCATTGCGATGGTACTCGATTTAAAACGCTTGATCGGAGTCGTTCACTTAATGGCCAATTTTCCAGTTTCCCAAAGTCAAAGTCCGGGAGGTGAGCGGTAATGGCTGAGAATTGTCCGCAATTTGAATTGATTGTGACCATCGTCAATCGGGGCTATGCCGAGGATGTGATCGATGCGGCCAAAAAAGCGGGGGCTTCGGGCGGCACCATCATCCACAGCCGCGGGACAGGCATTCATGAAAACGCTAAATTATTCGGGATACCGATCGAGCCGGAAAAGGAGATTATCTTGACATTGGTAGAGCGGATCCAAACGGATGCAGTGTTGGACGCCATCTCCAACGCAGTGAATTTGGATACGCCGAGCAGGGGCATTGCCTTTGTATTGAATGTCGAGAAGACGGCGGGCATTTGCCACCTTCGTCCAAAACAAGACTCCTTCGGCAACGCCAAATCGTCTTGAGTAAGGCTATGAAGGATCGGGTGACAAACCGATCCTTTTTTCCGGGCCATGGCCGTCGGCCGAATGTCCAGGATTTGCTACGAAGTTCGGGGAAGAAAGAAATTGACAACCCGCCAATTATCAAGTAAGATAAAGCAGGTAGAAAGTCCTGGAGAGCGATCCGGGCGCTTGGTTACGTCATTGGTTTTTTTTGGACACTTTACTTTTGACCATCCGTATGATATAATTAACTTCCGTTAAATGAATAGCAAGTCTCACGCGCCCGTAGCTCAGTGGATAGAGTATTTGACTACGAATCAAAGGGCCGCAAGTTCGAATCTTGCCGGGCGCACCATTTGACATTCAAAGCTTTGCGAGAGGATCGCGAAGCTTTTCTGTTATGAGGCGAACGTTTTGAAACTGCAACCGATACATTCAATGAAGCATTTCGTTAAGAATTCGCGCGGGAGTGGACCTTGGAAAGAACTTCGCCTAAACTAAAGGAGCTAACCCCGGGGAAAAAGGGTCAGCTCCTTTCATTATTTTTAAAATATAGCTTAGCTGGTTGGCAGACAGACGACCTGCCCGCTGGAGATGGTTGAATCCGGGCTGAGACCTGGATTATAGCTGAGAATCGTGTCCTCGGAGACACCGAGCTGGTTGGCTAAGGTAGAAACGTCCATATCTTCTTGGACCGTGTAAGCCGTTCCGCCATAGGGGCAATAGCCTGGTTGCTGGGGTCGCTGGTATCCGGGAGCATATCCGGGGGCATAGCCCGGGGGATAGTAATACGGAACGGGCTGATAAGGCTGGTAAGGGTAAGGGTACCGCGGGTACTCCCGCCCCCGTGGCCGCTCCGGTCCTCTGGGTCCTCTGCGTCGGTTCATGAGTGTTGGTTCACCTCACTTTTTGATACATTCTATGAGCACTTAGGCTAATTTGACGTAAGACAATGACACAAGTTTTATTGGCATGGATTGGGCCACTTGGGCCGGGGCCGCGGGTTAGCCGGTTTGAGGCTATGCTTTGCGGTTTCGCGGCGGACCGGAAAGTCTATTCAAATGATTGTAACCGAATCGCAACGCTTTGATCATCATTTATTGTAAAGTTAGATCCGCATCGGCGGAAGATTCCTTCTTTTTGGCCCATGTCCCGGCCGTCGCTGCGACCGGGACATGGGTTTGGCAAAAAAATGAGGCGGAAAACGGCCGGAACGCAAAAAGGGGTGAAATCATGGTACAATAAGGTTTAAGAGTCCGGGTTGGCCGCGTGGATAGCGGGCGCGCCGAACCTGACGATAGCGATTGGAGGGGTTTGCAATGGGTTGGAAAGCGGGACAGGGTCTCATCCTGCAGTTGGAGGATCGTTCGGGACAGGGGGACCGCGATGTCGAGGAGATGTTGAATGCGGTCCGGGAGGTGGTCAGCAATTATGGTTTTTCGGTCAAGAGTTGGAACAATGACGAGCTGTACAATGAACTGATGTACCAGCATCTCTGCAAGGAGCAAAAATAACGGGACCGGGGCCGGCGGCTGCCGCCGCTCCCCGATTCCTGATACAACGGGTCATGGCTGCGCGCCCTGAATCACCTTAGCGAAGCGCGCCACGATCTGTGGATCAAAGTCGCTCTCACTCCTGCTGTAAATGTAGTCAAAAGCCTCGGTTGCGCTTTTGGCGGGACGGTAAACTTTTTCGGTGGTGAGCGCGTCGTACACGTCGGCTACCGCAACAATGCGGGCGAATTCGTGGATGGCATCGCCGGCCAGTCCCCGAGGGTATCCTGTGCCGTCATACCGCTCATGATGCTGATAGGCCACATGCGTGGCGACGGCTGAAAAATGAGCGCTTTTTCGCAACATCGCATAGCCATGCTCGGGATGGACCCGGATCAGCTGCCGCTCCTGGGGCGTGAGTTCGCTGGTTTTGTTCAGCAGATTGAGCGGAATCTGGGTCATTCCGATGTCGTGAAACAAAGCACCGAGCGCCAGGTCGGCCAGTTTGGCCTGGGAATAGCCCAGCAGCGCTCCGATCTTTACCGCAATGGCGCAGACATGCACCGAATGCCCGTAAATATAGTCGCCGTGAAAGCGGATGTCGGTCATCCCCATCTGCTGGCTGCGATTGGCCAGAACCTCATCGACCAAAGCGAAGAGCCGCTGCTTGTTGGGCGTGATCGTCGCCGCGCGGCCGGAACGGATCTCCGAATCTAACTGGGAGAGACTGCTGACCAGGTCGACGCGGAGCGCTTCGGAGATCAGATCGGCGACCTTGGCCTGATTGGCGGCGGTGGGCTCTTCGATGAAAGCGGCCGGCAGCCCCAGGCTTTTCAGTTTCTGGATTAAACTCTGTGACAGCTCGGCTTTCTGGCGGACCAGGACCTTTCCGTCGATCGAATAGATAGTCTTGGCCAGTTTCATTCCGTCCTGTAACTCTTCGGTTCGCACTTTTTTCATAGATTCCTCGGTTGAACTCCTTTCTTCGAATGGCGGGCAGGCACCATCACACAAGACTAAAAAAATATCGGTAACTCATTTCCATCTCTTAAACCTGAAACTGGAAGCGCAGACCCGTCAATCCCCCGCCATTGCGCTAATCTTCCGGATTGTCGGTGAAATTGTTAAATTTATGTAACCAAGGAATTGGAACTGAAGGAAGGACTTTCCAACAAATTCCAATTTAGAAAATCGTTTATTTTGCCGATGCTCAGGAAAAGAGCGATGGATGGGAGAACGCCAATGAACAGCGCTTTTAGGAAAATGGATCCGTTTCACGAACCGCCGAGCCGGTGCCATTTCCTAGCCGGGCTGTGTTTGGTGCTGATTTTTAGTGCTGCCTATTTCGGGTATACATGGCAGCAGGTTCACAAACGGGCTTGGGCCAATGCTTTGAAGATCGCCGGAATGACGCAGGCCTCCGTTCAACGCGATGATCTCGTCCTGCTTGAAGGCAGTCCGGCCGATATTCGAAAGCCCGAATATGTGCAGTTGAAAGATAGCCTGACCCAGTTGATCCGGGTGGCTCCCGAGGTCCGGCTGGCTTATCTTTTTACAGTGAGGAAAGGCCGGGTCATCGCGCTGGTGGATTCCCGGGCGGACGGCGACCCTCTTCGTTTTGGCCCGGGGCGGGAGATGGCCGCCGATGACCGGGTCTTGCGGCAGGCGGCGCGCCGGGGGAAGCGATTGGGCAGCCCGCTTTACAAGGAAAAGCGCGGCTCCTTGATTAGAATCCTGCTTCCGGTGGAGGACCCGGTACGCCGCAGGACTTTGGCCTATTTGGGAGTCGAATACAACGTCCGGCGCTGGAACGCGGTGATCTGGAACCGTGTCTTCTACGCGCTGGCCATGGTCGGAGTGATCCTGGCGCTGTTTCTGGCTTTCCACCGGATATTGCGGGAAAAGGCCAAGCTGGCCGAGGAGAGCCGGAAGCTCAATCTGGCGGTCGAGGCCGGAAACATCGGTATTTGGAAGTTTGATCTGACCGCCCGCCGCCTGGAATGGAACGAGCGGATGTATAGTCTGTACGGGGTGGAACCCGGTTCCGGATTATCCGAGAAGATCCTCTGGGAGAGTTGCGTTTTACCCGAGGATTCGCATCGGCTCTGCGGCCAACTTCGAGCGATGCTCCGCGAGCGCCGGATGTTGGACACGGAATTCCGCATTCGCCGCGGCGACGGCGGAATCCGGCATATTCGCGCCTTCGCGAAGGCGGTTTATGATGAAAAAGGGCAACCGCGTTATGTAATCGGGACCAATTGGGACATCACCCGGGCCAAAGAGCAGGAACGGGAGATCCGCGAAAACGAGACCAAATTCGCTAGCGCCTTTCATTTAAATTCGGTCCCGATGACCATTATCCGGCTCACCGACGGCTGCTGCATCGATGCCAATGAATCCTTTCTCAACGCTTTCGGCCTAGCCAAGCCGGATCTGGTCGGCAAAAACTTTTGTGAATTGGCATTGCTGGAAGTCCTGGAGGAACACGATGAGCTGATCCGGTTGTTTATGGAGAAGCGTCCGGTATCCAACCGCGAAGTCCGGATCCGCACTCGGGACGGAGCCATTCATACCCTGGTTTTTGCGGCGGATGTGATTCAGGTCTCCGGTAGCCCCTGCTGGATCACGAGCGCACTCGATATCACCGAGCAGAAGCAGGTGGAGCAAAAACTGCGCTGGCGGGAGAGCTTGCTGCAATTGATGACCGAAAAGTCGCCCCTGGGATTCGCGGTAGTCGATGACCGCTGCGACCGGATTATTTATCATACGCGCCGCTTCGCGGAGATCTGGGGGCTGGCGGACCGCGGGGAAGCGTTATCCCGCGGCGGCCTCGGCCATCAGGCGTTCGTGACGGAGTGCGCTTCGCTGGTGAGGGATGCCGCCGCTTTTCTGGAATCCTACCGGACGCTATCGGACCCCGGGAACCGCAGTGTGGTCGAGGACGAGCTGGAGCTGAAGGATGGCCGGACATTGCGGCGGTTTTCGTCGGAGATCCGCGATGACCGGGACCGCTATTACGGGCGGTTCTATATGTTTGGCGACATCAGCGAGCCGAAGAAATTCGCGCAAGAGCTGATCCGGGCGAAGGAACTGGCGGAAGTGGCCACTGTCGCCAAAAGCCGGTTTTTGGCCAATATGTCGCACGAGATCCGGACGCCGCTCAACGGAGTGGTCGGCTTCCTGGAATTGCTGGACGGTACGGGACTCGATGGGCAGCAGCGCGAGCTGGTAAGCGATGCCCGGTCCGCTGCCGCCGATCTGCTTTATTTGATCAACGACATCCTCGATTTTTCAAAGATCGAGGCCGGCCGGTTAAATCTGGAAATGATCGAGTTTAATCTCCGGGGGATGCTGGCGGACGTTCCCGCTCTATTTGTCGGCAAAGCCCGTGAAAAGGGAATCCGCTTCGAAACCTCCTTCGGGACGGATCTGCCGGAAACGGTCCTGGGTGATCCCGCCCGTCTCCGTCAGGTATTGAACAATCTTTTGAGCAACGCCATAAAATTCACCCACCATGGTTCGGTAACCTTCGCCGCCAAACGGGTGGAGACTATCGGGGATACGGTTCGGATACGATTCGCGGTCCGGGATACCGGGATCGGGATGACCCCGGAAGAGCAAAACCGGCTATTCACGCCATTCACCCAAACGGACGCTTCGACCACCCGCAAATACGGCGGGACGGGGTTGGGGTTGGCGATCTCCAAAGAATTGGTGGGGATGATGCAGGGAGAGATCGGGGTCCACAGCGCTCCGGGGGAGGGTTCCGAATTTTTTTTCACCATTCAGTTGGGCGTTGTGAAAAAGAGTACTCAAACCGGGATGGTCGGTTCTGGTGACCCGTCCGATGCAACGGAAAGCCTCACCTCTCACCATCCGGTGAGCGGCTCTGTTGAGTGGCTTCGCCAGCCGCGCATCTTGCTGGTGGAAGATAGCCCGGTGAACCGCAAGCTGGTTTCGCTGATGTTGAAGAAGCAAGGCCTGGCTTGTGAGTTCGCCGTGGATGGCAACGAAGCTTGCCAGGCGGTGCAGGTCAACGAGTATGATATCGTCTTCATGGACTGCCAGATGCCTAGAATGGATGGTTACGAAAGCACGGCCAGGATCCGGGCCATGGAAGCGGGCCGGAAGCATACGCCGATTATCGCGATGACGGCCAATGCCATGAAGGGGGCTCGGGAAGAATGCCTGAAAGCGGGGATGGATGATTATATCAGCAAACCGGTGGATTCTGAACAGGTGTTCCGGATGATCGAGCGCTATGCCGCTACGCTCCGACCGAAAGAGCGGGATCTGTTGGCGGATAGCCGGGTCCAATTCATGGCGAAAACGGGTTTCAGCCGGAGCCAGGCTGAGGAACTGTTTGACGAGTATCTTGACTTTTTACCGGCCATGCTGGAAAAACTGGCGGAAGCGTTCCAAAACGGCGATTTTCCGGAGCTTGCACGATTCGCCCATCAATTGTACGGTTCCGCCGCCAATTTGCGCCTCGGAGAGCTGGCCGAAATCTCCGGCGAACTGGAAGAGGCCGCCCGGTGCCCCGACCAAGCGGGATGCCGCAGCGGGTTGGAACGGCTCAGAAACTGCTGTGACGCGCTGCAGAAGGCGCGAGGCTCTTGAAACCGCGGCAATCATTTTCGGAGCTTATGCACATTTTTAGGATATAGGGCACGAACTGTCTACCCGATGTGGTGGCAGTTGCGATTACCTGCAACGGCCTAGGGAACCGACGGATCATTGGAATGACCCGAGGGCCGCCTGCGGTACTCCGACGGCGTGTATCCGGAATATTGCTTGAAAAGCCGGCAGAAATAATCGCGATCGCGATACCCCAGCAGTTCGCTGATTTCATAATTTTTATACTTTCCGGAGCGGAGCAACCGTTTGGCCCGCTCCATTTTGATCTTCGTGACATAGTCGTTAAAGCTCATGCCGGTTTTCGACTTGAACATCTTGCTCAGGTAGTCGGCGTTGAAATTGAATTGGCGGGCGGCCGTCTCCAGGGTAATCCGGTCTTCGGAATTTGCCGCGATATACTCGCACAGCTGCCGGATGACGGCATCGGGCTGATCCAGATGGAAACGGGAATGAAGTTCGGTCAGTTCGAGAAAAACGCGCCGCAAAAGGGCGGCGATCTCGTCCAGACCGGTCAGCGACTGAAAAGAAGCCCTGGATTGCAATCCAAAGCCAAAGGTATCGAGCCAGCGATGGCGTTCGATGATGGCTGCGACGAACTTTTCCAACAGCAGATCGAGGACCAGACCCACCTTGAGGTGATCGCCGTCAAAGAAATGAAACAGCTTGGCGGCGATGGTTTCGGCATCCGCCAACGCCGCGCCGGGGTCGGTGGACCAAAGCGTACAGAGGCGCTCGACATCGCTTCGGGAACAGAACGTTTCCAATTGACTGCATAAGGAGGCTTCGACGCCGGCTTGACGCTTCTTTTGGCTCCTTTCGTCCAGAAAATTTCGGAGCCGAGTCATGATCGCGCTCAGATTGGTTTTGTCAATGGGCTTGAGAAGGTAATCGAAAGCGCCATGGATGATACCTTGCCGGGCGTACTCAAAATCGCTGTGAGTACTGATCAGAACGACCTCGATGGGTTTGCCGGACTTTTTGACCGCTTCCAGGAGTTCAATCCCGTTCATGCGGGGCATCCGGATATCGGTCAGAATCACTTCCGCCGGAAAGCTTTCCATGATCTCCAATGCGGCCTCGCCATCCTCCGCTTCGGCAAACGCTTCAAAACAGTTCCATTCAAACTGTTTCAACAGCTTGATGATCAGGCGCCGTTGAAACCAATCGTCATCGACAATCAGCACGCTATGCATTATCACTCACCCAAAGTTATTTTCGTTTCAGCGGAGCATTCAGAAAGCTCAATGCGGCATATGTGTTTATTATAATTATCGGATGATTCCCAAAAAAATTGCGCGGTTTTTTCAGCTGAGATGCCGGAGGTAGCGGGATCCGGCCGGCTGTTTAAAATATTTTGTTCCAAACGTTTGGAGGAAGCAGGAGTTTAAGCCAACGCTGTCGAATCCATCGATTCATAAAAAGATGCAAATGAACTGTGTTATTAGGGATTTAGAAGCGTTGTGAAAAACCCTGTCCGAAGGCCAGGGTGAACACAAAAGCTCAGAAAAGCAAGTGATAAAGTCTTTTTTTAGTCCATTGAAAGGATGATTTCCGAATTTGAGGACTTTATCCCATGGCTTTTAGAATTCCTGAAGCAATATCTACTGAAACGGGAGTTTTGACATGCGCTCGACCTTGAAAGAGATCGCCGCCAAGGCGAATGTATCGATATCGACGGTTTCGCGGATCATCAACGACGATCAATCCAAACCGGCCAGCCCCGAAACAAAGGAAAGAGTCTGGAAGATCGTCCGCGAACTCGGCTACGTCCCGAACCTCAACGCCCGGACCCTGAAGAACCAGTCCCCGGAGGAACAACCGCTCAGGACCAAGGCCATTGGCTGTATTTTCACTTCGACCAGGGATACTTTCACCGATCCGTTCTTTTCGATCATCGCCCGCGGAATTCAGTTGGAGGCGGCCCAGCGCGGCTATGTGCTGGGTTATTCCTTTTCCTCCTGCGACATGACCCAATCCGCGCTTTACAACAATATCACCTCCAACCGGGTGGACGGCGCGGTGGTGCTCGGCCGATTCGACCGGGAGTTTTTGGAGTTTCTCAAAAACAACTTCCCCAATTTGGTGTACGCCGGATTAAACTGCGTCAATAGCGGTTTCGACGAGGTGATTTGCGACGCTTACCGCGCTTCGATTCAAGCTGTGAAATATTTGATCGGCCTGGGCCACGCCAAGATCGGCTATCTTGGGCCGGTACCCGAGGCGGAGAGCGGCAATGGAGTCATCAATGAACACCGTTATGAAGGATTCTGCCGCGCGATGGCGGAAAATGACTTACCAGTCCATTCCGAATGGATCCAGGGGGTGGAGCTGACGTCCGACGCCAGTTATCAGCGGATGAAGCAACTATTGCACCAGGAGCAGCTGCCGACGGCGTTCTTTTGCGCCAACGACACCGTGGCCATCGGCGCCATGCGAGCGGCCCGCGAAGCGGGATTGCGGATACCGGAGGATCTGTCGCTGGTCGGAATCGACGATATCGAAATGGCGGCTTATGTGACTCCGGCCCTGACCACCATCCGGGTCCCCAAAGAAGAACTGGGTAAATTCGCGGCGAAGATTTTAATCGACCGGATCGAGGGCGGCCACACCTTGCCAGTGCGGCTGGACATCCCTTTTGAACTGGTAGTTCGCGAAAGTTGTGCCGCCCCGAACGGCCAGTAAAAAATTTTTCGCGCTTATCCAAAGGTTTGGAACAAATTTGGCGAAGGGAGCATGAAGATGAAAGATCAGATTTTAGTCGTTCACGGCGGAGGGCCTACAGCGGTCATAAATGCCTCGCTGTACGGTGTGATTCAGGAAGCGGCCCGCCATCCCGAAGTGGCGGTCTACGGCGCGGTCGGCGGCGTGGACGGAATTTTCCGCGAAGCATGGATTGATTTACTGCAACAACCCGAGGAACAGCTCCAGCGGCTGCCTTGGACGCCGGCCTCGGCTCTCGGCACTTCCCGGACCAAACTCCTGGCTGAGGATTACCAGCAGATCGTCTCCATCCTGAAACGGAACAACATCCGCTATCTCTTGTTTAACGGCGGCAACGGATCGATGGACACCTGCGGCAAGATCCAGGAGCTGGCGTCGGCCCACGGTATTCAAGTGCTGGGCATCCCAAAGACTATCGACAACGACATTGCCGTGACCGATCATTGTCCCGGATACGGCAGCGCCGCGCGGTATTTGGCGACGTCAGTGGCTGAAGCGGCCCAGGATGTGCAGGCATTGCCGATTCATGTCAGCATCATTGAGGCGATGGGGCGGAATGCCGGTTGGATCGCGGCCGCCAGCGCCCTGGCGCGCCGTCGCGCCGGAATGGCGCCTCATCTGATCTATCTGCCGGAACGGCCCTTTCATCCGGAGGAGTTTCTGGAAGATGTGGACCGGTTGCACAAAGAGCTAGGCGGAGTGGTGGTGGTCGCCAGCGAAGGTCTGGTGAATGCGGACGGCCGTCCCATCGTCGAGCCGCTGTTGACCAAAGGCCGGGATGTCTATTTCGGGGATGTCGGGACTCACCTGGCGGTGCTGGTCATGAAGGAACTGGGCATTAAAGCCCGCAGTGAGAAACCGGGGATCCTCGGCCGGGCCTCGATCGCGCTGCAATCGGCGGTGGATCGGGAAGAAGCGATCCGGGTCGGCGAGTTCGCAGTCCAGTCGCTGCTGGAAGGCAAGACCGGCTATATGGTGGGCTATCGCCGAGTGTCCGATGAGCCCTATTCCTGTGAAACAGTCTTAATTCCCCTGGCCGAAGTAATGCTGAATGAAAGGAAAATGCCCGATCGTTACATCAATGCGCGCGGCAACGACGTGACCGACGAATTTTTATCCTATTGCCGCCCCTTGATTGGCGAGGCGTTGCCGCGCTTTTCCGAGCTGCGGTAAGAAGAAAAACGTCAACATGAGGAAGGATGAGTCACAGTGCCCTTAGTCCCTTTACGGCCTTTACTAGAGGCCTCTTTACAACATGGTTTCGCCCACGGGGCGTTTAATGTCAATGCGGTCGCCCAGGCCCAAGCGGTGATCGAGGTTCATGAACAGTTTCGTTCCGCCGCCATTCTGCAGGGAGCGGATCTGGCCAACGCCTTCATGGGCGGGCGGGCCGATTTCCTGAACGGAACGCTGGAAGATAAACGCCGCGGCGCCCAACGGATCGCCGCCGCGGTGCGGAAGTTCGGCGCGGACTCGCCCGTTCCGGTCGTGCTCCATCTGGACCACGGCAAAGACTTTGAGTCGGTGAAGGTGGCCATCGATAACGGCTATACCTCTGTGATGATCGATGGTTCGCATCTGCCGTTCGCCGAAAATGTGGAACTCACCCGGGCAGTCGTCCAATACGCGCACCCGCTCGGGGTCACCGTCGAGGGCGAGCTGGGGGTGCTGGCCGGAGTGGAGGATGATGTCTTCGCCGAACATTCCACCTATACCAATCCGATGACCGTTTGCGAATTCTTTAAAAAGACCGGAGTGGACTGCCTGGCCATCTCCTACGGGACCAAGCATGGCGCGGTCAAGGGCGAGCACGTCAAGCTGCGCAAGGAGATCGCCATCGCCGCCATGGAGAATCTGCGCCATGAAGGCATCTTCGGCGTCCTGGTCTCCCATGGCTCCTCCACGGTGCCGCAGTATATCGTGGCAGAGCTTAACCAGCTCGGCGGGAAGGTGAGCGGCGCCCACGGCATTCCCATCGCAGAGCTGCGGGCGGTCATTCCGTACGGCGTGGGCAAGATCAATGTCGATACCGACATCCGGCTGGCGGTTACCCGGAATATCCGGGAATATTTTGCCAATCACCCCGCCCAACGCGCCAGCCAATCCATCGGGCCGGTCTGGGAGCTGATGGAGCAGAAGCCGGAGCAGTTCGACCCCAGAGTCTACTTACCGCCGGTGATGGAACCGTTGATTACCGGCGCTGCGATTACCGACCCCGATCTCCTGGATCTGGTCGGTTGCATCAAACGGGGCGTCCATGAAGTGGTGGGAACGCTGATTGTGCAGTTCGGCTCGGTCGGATTCGCCTCCCGGGTGGAGCAGGTTTCCCTGGAAGCCATGGCCAAGCGGTACCGCAATGCAGCGCGCCCCCGGTGACAGGAGGTACGGCGAAAGAGGTGATTGTTGATGCGGCAGCATGATTGGGCCCATCAGCCTTTGCGATTACAAATGAACCGGGTCAGACGCCCGTTCCGGGGCGGCCTCCTGCTCGACCGCTGGCAAGGCCGGCCCGATCCGCGCGATGATTTTCAGGCCGAGGAATGGGTGGCTTCGACCCTGGCGGCGCGGAATCCCCAACCCATCCCGGAGGAAGGCGTCAGCCGGGTGCTCCCGGCGGAGGGGCCGGCACTGCCGCTGCCCGAGTTGATTGGGGAAGCTCCCGAGCTGTTTTTGGGAGCGGCCCATGTCCGGAAACACGGGCCGCAACCGGCCGTTCTGGTCAAAGTGCTCGATTCGTGCAGCCGGTTGATGCTCCAGGTCCATCCGGACCGCGATTTCGCCCGGGCTGAATTGAATTCGGCGTTCGGCAAGACGGAAGCCTGGCATATTCTGGGCGGCCGGGCGATCGACGGGGTGGAACCTTATGTGTTGCTGGGCTTCAAACCGGGAATCACCCGCGCCGTCTGGCAAGACCTGTTCGAACGCCAGGATGTCGAGGGCATGGTGGACGCCCTGCACCGTTTCCCGGTGAAGGCCGGTCAGACCTTCCTGGTCGAGGGCGGCGTTCCGCACGCGGCCGGTCCGGGCTGCTGCTTCATGGAGATTCAGGAACCGACCGATTTTACCATGCGGGTCGAGCGGATCGGACCTTCCGGCGCCCGGCTCTCCGACGAACAGCTGCATCAGGGGATCGGTTTCCAAAAGATGCTGGATTGCTTCCGCTATGAAGGCTTGAGCGAAGCGGAGACTCTCCGGCGTTGGCGCCTGGTTCCGGAAATCGCGCGGTGCGCCCCGGGCGGCCGGATCCGGCAATTGCTTACGTACCAGGATACCCCCTTCTTCGCCATGAACCGGCTCGAGATCTGGGGGCGGTTGGAACTGCCGGCGGAAGAGCGTTTCTCCGTGGCGGTGGTGTGGCAAGGGAGCGGAGTCTTGCATTGGCATGGCGGAACGCTTCCGGTCGGACCCGCGGCTGAGCTGTTCCTCCCGGCCGCCGTGGGGCCGGTCGTTTGGGAAGCGGATCCGGGGCAGACCTTGGATGTGATTCATTGTCTGCCGCCGTTATGATCCGCGGTTCGCAGAGGGATTAGTAAGTATGGATAAAGAAAGGGGTATGGGAACGTGGCAACACGCAAAATCTTCGTAAACTTGAAACGGTTTGACATCCCCCGGGCGCTGGGCGGAGTCTGCCCGGAGCACGATCCGGGGCAATGGATGGAATGGGTGATCGCCCAATGCGTCGAGTATGGCCTGGGGCGGCGGGACGACCTGGAGCTCACCCTGTTTCTGCCCGAGGGGCTGCTGTTGAAGGCGGCCCACGCGCTGTCGTCATTCCCGGCCGAGGCAACCCGGTCGCTGCGCCTCGGCTGCCAGGGGGTCTTCCGCGAGGATGTGGCGCCGGGAGGTAACTTCGGCGCATTTACCACCAACCGGCCGGCCAGCGCCGCCCGGAACATGGGCTGCTCCTGGGCGATGACCGGCCATTCCGAAGAACGAAAGGATAAACTGGGCGTGATCGCCGCCTACGATCCGAGCATCCTGGCGGAGGAAAGCCGGCAGAATCGGGCCAACCGGGCGGTGGACGGGCTGATTCACGCCGAAACCGTCTGCGCCTTGCGGGCCGGATTGAATGTCCTGTTATGCGTCGGCGAAACTGCCGCCGAAAAAGGGGAAGGTTCTTTTGCGGAGCAGCAGCCGCGGATCGCCGCAGTGCTACGGTCCCAGCTCGAGGCGGGCCTCCAGGGCGTGCGGGAGTTCCTGCCGGAGCGGCAGATCGCCATCGCCTATGAGCCGGTTTGGGCGATCGGGCCGGGCAAGACGCCGCCGGGAGCCGAATATATCGCCTTTGTGGCCGGCACCATCAAGAACATCATCCAGGAACTTTGGGGGCAGACGCTCCCGGTGGTATACGGCGGAGGCCTCAAACTGGAGAACGCGGCGGCCATCGCCGGGATCGACGCCATCGACGGCGGTCTGGTCGCCTTGACCCGTTTTAGCGGCACGATCGGTTTTGAGCCGGCGGGATTGAATGAAATTATCGCCGCCATCGACCGTTCGGCAGCGGGCCGGTGAATGGGCAAGCTAACGATGAAGCGTTATGGATTTTAAAGGACCAGTCATTCCCGCAAAGACGGGATATTAAGGAGGGGCAGTCAAATGAAGAAGCTAGCGTTCGAATATGGACAAGGATTGATGGAGGCGAATCTGCCCGATTCAACGGATGTATTCATCCCCGGGGAGACCGTGCCCGATCCGCCGGTTTTGGAAGACATCGCCGGGGAGACGCGGCGGTCGATCTTGAATCCCATCGGCATGCCGCCGATCGCCGATTCGGTGAAGCCCGGCTCCAAAGTGACCATCGTCTTTCCCGATCGGGTCAAGGGAGGTTTTCAGGAGAACTCCCACCGCAAGGTGGCCATCCCGATCATCATCGAGGAATGCTTAAAAGCGGGCGTGGCCAAGCAGGATATCAAGCTGATCTGCAGCAACGGCCTGCACCGTAAGAATACCCGCGAAGAGATTAAGAGCTTGCTCGGGGAGAAGACCTTCAACGAGTTCTGGTGGACCCATCAGATCGTCAATCACGACAGCGAAGACTGGGATAACCTCATCGATCTCGGTTGCGATGGCATGGGCAACCGGGTGATCATGAACAAAGAGGTTTATGAGTCCGATTTCGCGGTGTTGATCGGCCATGCGCTGGGCAATCCGTACGGCGGCTATTCGGGCGGGTACAAGCATTGCACCACCGGAATCACCCATTGGAAATCCATTGCCGCGCATCACGTGCCGCATGTGATGCACCGGGGCGATTTTACGCCGGTCTCCAACCATAGCCTGATGCGGGAGAAATTTGACTCCATCGGCCAATACATGGAGCAATGCATGGGCAAGAAGTTTTTCACCTGCGACGCGGTGCTCGATACCTATCAACGCCAGATCGCGGTATTCACGGGCTATGCCAAGGAGATTCAGCCGCTCGCCTGGGAAGTGGCGGACCGCCGGACCTATGTCCCTTGGGCCGAGAAAAAATATGACGTCATGGTCTTCGGCATGCCCCAGGCGTTTCACTACGGGAACGGCATGGGCACCAACCCCATCCTGATGCTCCAGGCCATCTCCGCCAATATCATCCGTCACAAACGGATCATGAAGGATAATTGCGTGGTGATTTGCTCCTCGATCTGCAACGGCTACTTCCATGATCAGGAGTTCCCGGCGTACCGGCCGCTCTATGAGCTTTTCCAGCAAGACTACCACAACACGCTGCCGGATCTCGAAAAATACGGCGAAGCCTTCTCCCATAACCAGGAATACATCGACAAATACCGTTTTAACTACGGCTATCATCCGTACCACGCCTTTTCGATGATCTCCTGCGGCCACATCGCCGAGATGAATTGCGCCGCGATCTATATCGTCGGGGCTTACGAACCCGGCTATGCCCGGGGAATGGGCATGAAGACCCGGGCCACCTTCGAGGAGGCGCTCAAAGATGCCGCGAAGTATGTGGGGAATCAGCCGAACATTCTGGCGTTGCCCAAAACCTTTAAAGTAGCCGCGGTCCATCTCGGCATGAAGGAGTAAGCTTCCGATGTGGCATATTCATCTTTCATTGGCCCAGATGGATGTCTGGTGGCCGGGACTACTGTTGCTGGGCGGGTTTATCGGAATTTTGACAGGCATGTTCGGGGTCGGCGGAGGATTCCTGCTCACCCCCTGCCTGAAGATTTTATTCGGCATCCCCTATCCGGTGGCGGTGGGCAGCGGGTTGGCCCAGATCTTTTTGGCGGGAACCTACTCCACCTGGAAACACGGGAAAAACGGCAACATCGATCTGCGCATGGGATTGCTCATGACCGGCGGCGCCGTGGCGGGGACGGACATCGGGGTCTCGCTTTTGAAGCAGCTGGGCACCGGAGGAACGGTTATTCTCAATTCCCGGACCTTCACCGTAGCGGATCTGGTCATGAGCGGGCTGTTTTTGGTGCTGATGACAGTCACGGGACTGTATATCCAGCATGAGGCGTCCCATTCCAGCGGCGATGAAGTGGCGTCGGCCATCGCGCAAAATCTGCAGGGCTATCGGATGCCGCCGCAAATGGCTTTTCCCAAGTCGAACATCCCCTCGTTAAGTTTATGGATACCCTTGATCGCCAGTTTCCTGGTGGGGATCCTCACCGGTTTGCTCGGGGTGGGCGGCGGGTTCATCAATTTTCCCTTATTGGTTTACGTGATCGGGGTTCCGACCTATGTGGCGGTGGGAACCAGCGCTTTTCAGATCCTTTTTGCCTCGGGATACGGAGCGTTGCGGCATGCCTGGCAAGGCCATGTGGAGCTCCTTCTAGTCCTGCTGCTGCTGGTCGGCTCCCTGGCGGGAGTGCGGTTCGGAGTCTATCTCTCCCACCTTTTCGGCGGTCGCAAGCTGCGCAAATATTTTGCCTGGGTGATAGGGCTGGGAATCGCCGTCATCATCTGGGATCTGGTCGGCGAGATTTGGTTTTAAAAATCGATAGACTATCCGCTCCATCCGTAAAGGGGTGGAAAAAAGAAAATGGGATTCATTCCTCATAACACCCAGCGATACAACAAGTGTTTTCCCCTGGAGTCCGGCTTCCAAGCCGGGCTTTTTTTATGCCGTTATGTATTGGCGAAAGAGGAGGGTGCATTAAAGAAGTTGGAAATGGAACCGATAAAGTAAAGACTGGGGGATCCTTCACGGTATGGCCACAGTGACTCCTTCTTCGCTTCAAAAGCGTAGTCGGGCTGCATTGTCAAGGATAGTACCCCGGATGTTTCGAAAATTGCTGGCGTGTTTCCTTGTGAAAATTCGTTAAAAAGTTTGAAAATAGTTACAACTTATCATGAACGTCAGGTGTCGTTATAATGAAATTGATGTTACATCGATAATCCAGCACGAACAGGAGTGAATATTTTGGCAAAAACAGCGAATACGGCCGCCGGGTCCGCTCCGGCAGGGTCGGCCCGCTCGAAGACCGGCATCTCCAATCTGACGCTGAATATTTTGGCGATCGTGGTTTTCTTTGGGATTTGGATCTTTTATACGTCGGTGATTGCACCGAAGAATTTTTTGATCCCCAGTCCGTTCCAGGTGATCGGAGCCGGGGTGGAAAAATGGCAATCCGGCTTGCTCTTGCAACACGTCGTGGCCAGCATGTACCGGGTCTTTACCGCTTTTTGCCTGGCGATGATCGGCGGAATCCTGTTGGGATTCCTGATGGGCTGGTATCGGGTGGTTCGCGGCATGATCGAGCCCTTTGTGCAGTTTTTTAGAATGATTCCGGCCATCGCACTGATCCCGCTGTTCATCCTGTATGTGGGGATCGGCGAGCCCTCCAAGATCATCGTCATCTGGCTTTCCGCCTTTTTAACTATTGTCATCACGGTCTATCAGGGCATCAAAAATATCGACCCCAATCTGATCAAGGCGTCCCGGGTACTGGGAGCCAAAAATTATGATATCTTCCGCCACATCGCGATCCCGGCGTCATTCCCGTATATCCTGGTTGCGGCCAGGCTCGGCTCGGCCGCCAGCTGGACCACGCTGGTCGCCTCGGAATTAATTGCCGCTTCGCGGGGCTTGGGATACATGGTCACCGAGGCTGGCGTCTATTTTCAACCCGCCGTGATGTATCTGGGTATCTTCCTTATCGGCGCCCTGGGGTTGATCATGGACAAACTCATTCTGTTCCTTGAGAAAAAACTGGCCGGCTGGCAAGAGAAGGTGGCGTAAATGAACAATCCGGTAAAAATCGCAATCGAGGGAGTCTCCAAAGTATATCAAGGCCGGATCGGACCGGTGGTCGCGCTGGACCAGGTCAACCTGGACATCTACGCGCAGGAGTTTATTACGGTGGTCGGGCCGAGCGGCTGCGGCAAAACCACGCTATTGAACATTCTGGCCGGTTTGGAGGAAGCCTCTTCGGGCCGGGCCCTCATCGACGGCCAAGTGATCACCGGGCCTTCGCCGACCCGGGGCGTCATCTTTCAACAGTACGCGTTGTTTCCCTGGATGACGGTCCGCCAGAACGTGGAGTTCGGGCCGATGTTGCAAAAGCTGCCTGCAGCGGAGCGGCGCAAAGCGGCCGAGCATTATCTGAAACTGGTGGGATTGAAGGGCTTCGAGGACGCGTACCCCAAAGAATTGTCGGGGGGCATGAAACAGCGGACCGCCATCGCCCGCGCCTACGCCGCCAATCCGGAAGTATTGCTGATGGATGAGCCCTTCGGCGCGGTGGACGCCCAGACCCGGGTGATGCTCCAGGAGGAACTGATGGCCACCTGGTCGCGGGAGAAGAAGACGGTCTTTTTCATCACCCACGACGTGGAAGAAGCAATCTATCTCGGCAGCCGGATCTTGGTGATGTCGGCCCGGCCGGGCCGGGTCCGGGAGATCATTCCGAATACGATCCCCTATCCCAGAGCCTACGATGTCAAATTCACCGCTGAATTCGGCCAATTGAAGCAGCATATTTGGGAATTAGTCTATGAAGAGTACCACAAAAAACAAGCGGCGGAATAGGAGGTGTCCCGCAAGTAACGAAATGTTTCATCCTGAAGATCGAAAATTAGAGGAGGTAATCCAAAGTGAAGAAACAGCTGATTTTTATCGCACTGCTGGTGTTGAGCCTGGTTGCCGCGTCGGTTTCCTTCGCTGACAACCTGACGCCGATCAAGATCGCGTATCATAACAATATCGGTGGCGCTTCCCTGGTGTCCATCGCCAATGAGATGGGCTTCTTCAAGCAGGAAGGCCTGGAGCCGCAATTCGTGCGGTTCAGTTCCGGACCGACCGAGATCGCGGCGATGCTGTCCGGCGATCTGGATGTCGGTTATATCGGACCGGGCGCCATGTTCATCGTGATGGAAGGACGGGTCAACTATATCGCGGTCGACTCCATCGCCACCGGCGATATGATATACGGCTATCCCGGCCGCAAAATCAAGAAGGTCAAGGATCTGGTCGGCAAAAAGGTCGGCATCGCCCAGGGCACTTCCCAGGAGATGCTGCTCCGGGTGGCTTTAAAATTAAATAAGATCCCCATCGATAAAGTTCAAGTGGTGCCGATGTCGCCCGAGAATCAAGTGGCCGCCTTCAGCACCGGGCAGTTGGACGCCGTGGCAACCTATAGCCCGTATACCAGCCAGATCAAAAATATGATGCCCAATGTCGATCTGGTGCTGAGCTCCAAGGATTTGTATCCGAAATTCACGTTCCCGCAGGGCTGGATCGCCAATAAGGATTTTATGAAGAAGAATCCGCAAGCGGTCCAAGGCTTCCTGCGCGCGATCATGAAGGCCAATAACGTCCGGGTGAAATCCGAGGATCAGTGGGTCCCCATGACCAGTAAGTTCTCGGAGATCCCGGCGGACCTTCTGAAGAAAGATCTGCCCGGCATCACCGTCCTGACAACGCCGCAACTGCGCAAGGCGTTTAGCAACGGAACAGTGGAAAAATGGCTGAACACGCTGAGCGATGTGTTTGTGGATATCGGACGGCTGAAGAGCCCCATCCCGACCTCGCAATATCTGGACAAGAAATTCTTCATGGATGCGACCAAAAACTTGAAATAAGGGGCCGGACCGGCCTCCGCCCGTCCCCGCCGGATTTGACGCCGGCCGGGACGGGCGCTTTTTATACTCCGTTGATTCAATCCATCGCCAGGAATTTTGGAAAAGCGCAGTACTTGAACGGGTTTTCCAAAATGGGAACTCCTCCATTGGACCGCCGGAGTCATCACGCATTGGCATCCTTCCTATTTCACATTCGCGTTTTGGGTGTGAAATATTGTCGTTTAGGAACTTTGCTTTCACCCCGGCGATCAATTCCCATTCATCCCGCGGGAAGGCCGGGTCCGTCGAAGGATGCGGCAAGGGTTCCAGCCAAATTAGACTGGGCGGGTCATGGCCGATGCGATATAATGAAGGTGCGGAAGACCGGATAAAAAAAGATTCGCCGGAACGGCCGCTGAGCGACGCGGCGAAAAAGGGAGCTGAGGATGAAGGATCGAAAACCCTCCTTATATCAATTATCCCTGATGATCCTGGTGGCCGTCCTGCTTTTGGTCGGCGTCAGCCTGGTCGTTCTGAATTTATCCGGCAACTCGCAGCTGCTGCGGGTTGCCTACCATCCCGACCTGCACGGCGCGGGAATCATGGTCCTGGCGGAGGAGAAAGGCTTCTTCAAGGACGAAGGGCTGCGCGTGGAGCTGGTGAAGTTTTTGAGCGGGCCGCCCGAGATTCAGGCCATGACCTCGGGGGATATCGACATCGCCTATCTCGGAATGGGCGCGCATTTTTACGCGGCGCAAGGCCGGTGCAAGATCCTGGCCATCGACAGCCTCAACCTGGGCGACATGGTCATCGCGCACCGGGATTCGGGGATCAAAGGGCTCCGCGATCTGCGCGGCAAACGGATTGGCGTGCCCCGGGGCACTTCCGGGGAGATGATCCTGAGTCTGGCCCTGGACCAGGCCAAACTCCGCCCGGAAGAGGTGCGGATCGTCAACATGGATGTGGCCGGGGCGGTGGCGGCCTTTGTGGCCCGCAAGATCGACGTGGTCGCGCTGTGGGTCCCCTATACCACGGAGATCGAGCGCCAGGTGGGCAAGGAGAACGTCATCCGCCTGGCCGACAACGCCCGCTTTATCCCGGAGTACGCCTTTTTGAACAGCTGGGTCACGACCGAGCGCTTCCTGAAACGCCATCCCGGCCTGGCGGTCAAATTCATGCGAGCCTGGACCCGGGCCAATGATTACCGGTATCACAACCTGGAAGAGACGGTCCGGCTGACCTCGCAATTCACCCAGATGCCCGAGGGGTCGCTGCGGATGATGGTGCGCTCGACCCAGTGGCTGGAATCCCGGGCCATCGCGACTTACTTTCAAGACGGCACGGCCGCTCAATGGTATGAGAATCAGGAAGGAATCTTCGTCAAAACCGGCAAGTTAGCCAGGGTGGTGGCGGCCCGGCGTTTTCTGCGTCCGGAGCCGTTGCTGCGGGCGCTGGGGCGGCGCGTAAAAGAATAGCGAGGGACGGTCCGTTCCGGGAGACCCCGCCCAAGGGGAATGCCCGGCGGGATTGCCTTCCGGACTTCCGGGGCCGGCAGGGATGAAGGCTGGGGAAGCTTCCCCAAAGCCCGGTCTTCTTGCCCGAAGCCTCGGGGAAGCTTCCTCAAGGTTTGTCGATGCATCCCGAAGCCTCCGTCCTCTTTCCCGGAGGTTTGGTCCTTTATCCCGGAACCCCCGGGATGGTTCCCCGAGGCTCCGGGATGCTAGGATGATCTTTCGGGAAGAAAGGATCGAAAGATCCGCTGAAAGGATCATGGGATCCCTTACAAGGATGAAGACCATCCCTTACACGAATGGAGGCATCCCTTACAAGGATCGCAAGATCCTATGAAAGGATCGAGGCATCCCTTACAAGGATGGCTTTCATCCTAACAAGGATGAAGAATATCCTAGTTGGACGGCAGCTCATCCCTGACATGAGGGCCGGGATGCCTACCGGACCGGCGTCCATCTTGGAAGGGATCGGGAGGGCCCGGTGAGAGGGGGACATTCGGATTGCTTCCCCGGTTTCCCGGCCGGGAACGGGATGGCTCAGCCGTTGAGGTGCTGGTAAAAAAGATCGTTCAGATTCAATTCCTTGATCAGGCGGACCACTTCCTTGGTCCGCTTCTTGTTGAACTTCTTTAAGAGCACATTGATCTGGGATTTAACTGTTGAAAGCTCCACCTGGCG
Organism: Hydrogenispora ethanolica; assembly: GCF_004340685.1. NCBI lineage: Bacteria > Bacillati > Bacillota > Hydrogenispora > Hydrogenispora ethanolica. The sequence continues at coordinate 61,364 of NZ_SLUN01000031.1, forward strand.
GGAATCGGCGATCTCCGCCGGCCGCATGCCCTGGAGCAACAGGTTGAGGATCTCCTTTTCCGACGGCGTCAATTGGGAGAGGATATAGACCGATTGCAGCAGGTTGCTCTCGTTTTTGCGAATCCGCGAGAATTCATTGCGAATCTTGGCGGCGACTTCGGGCCGGATCGGCGAATGGCCCTGATGGGCCAGGCGGATGGCGGCGATGATCTCCTCCGGGGGACTGGATTTGAGCACATAATCCACGGCGCCGTTCTCGAAAGCGCTGAAGACGGTTTCATCATCCTCGTGGACCGTCAGAAAGACGATCTTGATCCCGGGCTGGGCGGCCAGAATCGCTTGGGCGGCCTCGATGCCGTCGCGTTTATGGTCCATTTCGATGTCCATCAGAACCACGTCGGGCTGCCACTCGGCGGCCAGTTGCACCGCTTGCCGGCCATTGGCGGCACCGGCCACGACCCGCAGATCCGCCTGCTGGTTGATGACAGCCGTAAAATGCTCCCGAAACACCGCTAGATCCTCGGCCACAATCACCCGGATGAGAGGGGTACCGCTCATAACGAATCGCTCCTCGCTGTTATTGCTCGATGACGGTGAATTCTGCCGGCCGCCGGACCGCTAGGAGCCGACGGAATAGACCGGCAGGAAAATATCGAACTGGCTGCCCTGGCCCACTTGGCTCTTGACCAGGATATGCCCGAAATGACCCTGGACGATCTGCTTGGCGTACGACAGGCCGACTCCCCAGTTTTTGGTACTGTTCTTGCTGGAAAAGAAGGGGTCGAAGATCTGCTGCAATTGCTCCTTGGCGATGCCGGCGCCGTTATCGCTGACCCGGATCACGCACCAGCGGTCTTCCACATAGCAGCGGATCGTCACCTGGCCCGGCCGGTCGGCGGGTATGGCCTCCAGCGCGTTGATCACGATGTTGGCCAGCGTCTCGCTGAGATGAAATTCGTCGGCCAGCAGCAGGCAGTGATCGTCGAGCCGGCTTTCCAGGCGGATGTGCTCCGGAACGGCCTTGATCCGGCGGAGCGTCTGCTGCAGCAGCTCCTCGTTGCTGAGCGGCCGCAATTCCAGGGACGAGGTTTTAAAGGATTGATAGAGCAGATCCAGGCGGGACAAGGTCTGCCCGACGATCTCCCCGATCTTGTCCAGATTTTGGACCACCGCTTCGGCGGCGGGGGCTGCTTCCGAGCGGGCCATCTGGCGGGTCTGGTCCACCAGGAGCTGGGTCATGAGCAGCTGGTTCTTCATGCCGTGAGTGAAGACGCGGACCCCCATGTTGGCGGTCTTGAGTTTGCGGGCCAGAAGCAGGTCGGGCTTGCCGAACTGCTCCTGGACCTCGGTATACTTCCAGATGGCGAAGATGCTCCAGATGGAGGTAAACCCGGTAAAGCCGATCCCGATGTACCAGTCCAGCGTGGTCAAGGGCGGATTGAAATTGGAGAAATCCCAATACAGAAAATAATAGGTCCGGGCGTCGGTCACCTGCAGCGGCCCCAGGAAAGCCAGGTAAAAATAGAAGGCCACCAGCGAAAAGACGCCCAGCAGAATGTGCTTGAGCCGGCTTTTGGCCCAGGGAATGGACATCCGGCGATAGCGCCAGACCATGACCGCCAGGGCGATGACGGTGGAGCCGATGACCCAGGCGCGGGTGATCAGGCTGATGACGAAGGTGGCGTTCCGCTCCATCAGGCCGAGCATCGAGCGGTAGACCAGCGGATCGTAAAACCACAGGTTCGCCAGGGGCAGGACGGCATTGAAGACATACTTGGACCAGATCTCGCTGAACGGCCGGTTATAGAAGAGCCGCAGCGACAGCCCGGTCAGGCTGAAAATAAAGATGGAACGGCCGACCGTGATCAGCCGGCTGATCCAGTCGATCGAAATGGGCGAGGTGAGCAATAGCTGGCGGATGCGATCATCCAGAAAGAGGACCAGATTGACATGGTAATAAAAGCCGCCGTATTTCGAGAAGAACAGGATCAACCCCGCCATGCTGAGAAACCATCCCACCAGCATCAGAGCCATCCAATACGCGGAGGGGTTTTTGGCTTTGACGATAAATAAGGCGATCGCCGCGACGATTAGGATTGTCAATAAAATGATCATGTTTTCCCTCGTCCTTATTATAACGAAAGGGCTTTCAAACTGCAAAACCAATATTTTGAAGGATCACGGCCCCGGTCGAATCCCAAAGCAGCCGCCTCGCGGAAGGAGGGGCGGAGTCCTTTTTCACCGGAAAAAAGCGTCACCCGCCTCCTGGAAAGAAGGCGGGCGCAGTTGGCGTTGTTTTTGATTCGGAAAGGCAAGTTTGAATGATTTCTCGTGGCTGAATGAGGAACGAGTCTCCTGGCGGCTTTCCAATCCAATCCGGGGAGCCCGATGACGGCGGCTCAGCCGTTTTATTCCTCCGCCGTCCCGTCCTCGCCGCTCTCCCGCTCCAGAGCCAGTTCCAGGCCGGACTGGACCGGGTTGCGGTCTTCCGGCTTCAGATAGCAGCCGATGGCCGGGATGTTTTTGGTGCGATAGTATTCGGGGTCGGTCAGCCGGACGGCGGCGAGCGGCTTGACCTCCGTCATGGTGCTGCCTTTCTTGCCCTTAAGGACCTGGACGCCTTGGGAGTCGCGGGTCGACTTGGGGTTGATGGCCACGGTATTGAAGATCAGCGCCTTGCCGATGCTGGAGTAGGCCATCAGCTCCAGGTCCTCCTTGGTGAAGAAGATATTCACCAGGCGGGAGAGGTCGGAGTAGGCGCCCAGCAGTTTCTTGCGGTTGGTCTTGGTGGCGTAGCCGGACAGGTCGATCTTGGCGATCTTGCCGTTCTCGAAACAGAAGATCAGATAGCCCTGATAATCGTCGGTGGCCGTCAGGAAGATGATCTTTTCGTCCGGCCCGAGGCCCAGGAGGTTGGGCAGATACTCACCGAGACTGGAGGCCTTGTGATCCTCCAGCTCGTAGATTTTCATTTTGTAGACGGTATATTGGTTGGAGAAGAGCAGCAGATCGGCCTTGTTGTGGCTCTCCACCTCCTGCAGGATGGCGTCGTCCTCCTTCAGCTTGTGCTCGGGATTGGCCCGCAGCGAGACCAGGGGCACCTTTTTCAGGTAATTCTGGCCGGTCAGGAAGAGCTTGAGGTTGTAATCCTCGATCAGATGCTCCTCGGTGATGGTTTCGACCTGTTCCTCCCGGATGATCTCGGTCCGGCGCGGCTGGCCGAATTTCTTGGCGATCTCGGTCAATTGCTTGATGATCAGCTGATAGAGCTTGAGTTCGCTTCCGTGCACCTCGCGCAGGTGGCGGATGTCCTTTTCCAGGTCGCTGATCTCGGCGACCCGGTTGAGAATATACTCCTTATTCAAATTGCGCAGCTTGATCTCGGCCACGAACTCCGCCTGGGGCTCGTCGATGCCGAAGCCCGTCATCAGGTTGGGAATGACCATGGCCTCTTCCTCGGTCTCGCGAATGATCCGGATTGCCTTGTCGATGTCCAGCAGGATCTCCTTGAGCCCCAGCAGCAGGTGGAGCTTGTCGGACTTCTTTTGAATGTCGAAGCTGAGCTGCCGTTTCAGGCAGTCGGTTCGGAAGGCCAGCCATTCGTCGAGAATGCTTTTGATCCCCATCACCCGCGGCTTGCCGTGGACCAGGAGGTTGAAGTTGCAACTGAAGCTGTCCTGAAGCGGCGTCAGCTTGAAAAGCTTATTCATCAGCGCTTCCGGTTCGGTGCTCTTCCGGACGTCGAAGGTGATCTTCAGCCCGTCGAGGTCGGTCTCGTCGCGGACGTCGGTAATCTCCTTGATCCGGCCGTTTTTGACCAGATCGATGACGGCGTCGATGATCGCCTCGGTGGTGGTGGTATAGGGGATCTCGAAGATCTCGATGCAGTTGTTGGCCTTATCATAACGCCAGCGGGCGCGGAGCTTGAAACTGCCCCGGCCAGACTCGTAGATCTCGGCGATCTCCCGTTCGTTATAGATCAGCTGGCCGCCGGAAGCGAAATCCGGCGCCAGCAGGGTTTGGACGACGTTGTGGTTGGTGTCGTTGATGTAGGCGATGGTGGTCTCGCAGACCTCGCGCAGATTGAAGCTGCAGATATTGCTGGCCATGCCGACGGCGATCCCCTGGTTGGCGTTGACCAGGATGTTGGGGAAGGTGGTCGGCAGCAGGGTCGGCTCCTGAAGCGAGCCGTCGTAGTTGTCGACGAAGTCGACGGTATCCTTGTCCAGGTCGCGGAAGATCTCCTCGCAGACCTTGTCCAGCTTGGCCTCGGTGTAACGGGGCGCGGCGTAGCGCATGTCCCGCGAGTACTGCTTGCCGAAGTTGCCTTTGGAATCGATGAACGGATGAAGCAGGGCGGCGTTGCCCCGGGTCAGCCGGACCATGGTTTCGTAGATGGCCTGGTCGCCGTGGGGGTTGAGTTTCATCGTCTGGCCGACGATGTTGGCCGACTTGGTGCGGTTGCCGGTCAGCAGTCCCATTTTGTACATGGTATAGAGGAGTTTGCGGTGGGACGGCTTGAAGCCGTCGATCTCCGGGATGGCCCGGGAGATGATGACGGACATGGCGTAGGGCATATAGTTTTGTTCCAGGGTGTCGACGATGGGTTGTTCCACTGGAAGATTAACGTTGGGAGGGGTCATCGGGTAGCCTCCTGTTGAGATGAATGCATAAATTTGGTTGTTGGTTGTTGATGCCGATTCAGGATGCTGATTCAGGTTGTTGGTTGTTGAAGCTGATTCAGGAAGCTGATTCAGGTTCGCGGTTCTAGTACTTCTTACTACCAACAACTAACGACTAACAACTAACAACCACGAACTAACAACCAACAACCCGTCTCAGCTCACATCCACCATGTCCAGATAGCGGTAGCCGTTCTCCTCGATGAAGCTTTTCCGGCCGGAGAGGTTCTCGCCCAGCAGCAGTTCGAAGACTGCCTGGGTCTCCTCGATGTCGGCCGGCATGACCTTGATCAAGCGACGGGTCTCCGGATTCATGGTGGTCTGCCACATCATTTCCGGCTCGTTTTCGCCCAGCCCTTTGGAGCGCTGGATGGTATATTTGCCGCGGAGTTTGGCCAGGATGTCGACCTTCTCCTTGTCGGAATAAGCGAAATAGGACTTGTCCTTGACCGCGATCTCATACAGGGGGGATTCGGCGATATAGACCTTGCCCTCCTGGATCAGGGTCGGGACCAGCGTGTAGAGCATGGTCAGGATCAGGGTGCGAATCTGGAAACCGTCGACGTCGGCGTCGGTGCAGATGATGATCTTATTCCAACGGAGGTTGGCCAGGTCGAAGGTGTTCAGATCCTTATTATGCTTGGACTTGATCTCGACGCCGCAGCCGAGCACCTTCAGCAGGTCGACGATGATGTCGTTCTTAAAGATGCTGTCGTAATCGGCCTTCAGGCAGTTGAGGATCTTGCCGCGCACCGGGATGATCGCCTGGAACTCGGCGTCGCGCCCCAGCTTGCAGGCGCCGAGGGCCGAATCGCCCTCGACGATGTAAAGCTCGCGGCGGTTCAAGTCCTTGGTGCGGCAGTCCACGAACTTCTTGACCCGGCTGGTGATGTCGACGTTCCCGGCCAGTTTCTTCTTGATGTTGATCCGGGTCTTCTCGGCCGTCTCCCGGCTGCGCTTGTTCACCAGCACCTGCTCGAGGATTTTCTCGCTCTCGGCCTTGTTCTCGATGAAATAGATCTCCAGCTGCTCCTTGAGGAACTCGGTCATGGCCTCCTGGATGAACTTGTTGGTAATCGATTTTTTGGTCTGATTCTCGTAGCTGGTCTCGGTGGAGAAGGAGTTGGTGACCAGGATCAGGCTGTCCTGGACGTCGGCGAAGGTCACCTTGGCCTCGTCCTTGGTATATTTGCCCCGGTTGCGCAGGCACTTGTCGATCTCGTAGACCAGGGCGGCTTTGACAGCCTTGTCCGGCGCGCCGCCATACTCCAGAAAGCTCGAGTTGTGATAGTATTCCAGCAGATTGATCTCGTTGTTGAAGCAGAAGGCGATCTCCAGCTTCACTTTGTATTCGGGTTTGTCCTCGCGGTCGCGCCCCTTGGTCTGGGTGGCATAGAACTGGACCTCGGTGAAGCTCTTCTCGCCGCCGATCTCCTTGATGTAGTCGACGATGCCGTTCTGGTAGCAGTATTCGAAGGTCTCACCCGAGTACTCGTCGTGCAGCTCGAAGGTGAGCCCGGCGTTGACCACCGCCTGTTTGCGCAGGGTGGTCTGGTAATATTCCAGCGGAATGTCGATATCGGTAAAGACCTCCAGGTCCGGCCGCCATTTGATGATGGAGCCGGTGTGGGGGTAGTGGCATTTCTCCTTCTTGAGGCCGCCGCTGTTTTCGCCCTTCTCGAAATGCAGGTCGAAGCGGTAGTCGTCGCGGTAGACGGTGACGTCCATGTATTCCGAGCTGTATTGGGTGGCGCAGCTGCCCAAGCCGTTCAGGCCCAAGCTGAACTCGTAGTTTTCGCCGCTGTTGTTGCGGTACTTGCCGCCGGCGTAGAGTTCGCAGAAGACCAGTTCCCAGTTGTAGCGTTTCTCATTGGGGTTGAAATCCAGCGGAATGCCGCGGCCCCGGTCGGCCACGGTGATCGACCCGTCGCGGTGGCGGGTGACGGCGATCCGGTCGCCGTAGCCCTCGCGGGCCTCGTCGATGGAGTTGGAGAGGATCTCAAATACCGAATGTTCGCAGCCCTCGAGCCCGTCCGATCCGAAGATGACCGCCGGCCGTTTGCGGACCCGGTCGGCTCCTTTGAGTGAAGAGATACTGGTATTATTATATTCAGCGGCTTTGGCGTGATTGGCCATCGGTCGCACCTCGCATTTCCAAAAATAACCGAACAGTGAAATACCCAGTCTAATTCTACAATACTTCTTCTCTTAAACATAGACCAAACTGACGTTCGGTGTCAAGAGCAAAGATGGCCGGAGCGTAACGGATTTTGGGGGAGAAGGGCGGCTTTTGGAGGAGAGAAGTATATTGCGGCGGCGGATGGCAATACTAAGACATGTTCCTCCTTACAATATGGATGGGTCAAGGAAAGAGGGGTTCCGGGCGAGCGGGCCTCTCTTTCTGTTTGTCCGGCGGGCTCAGGAGATCTCCAGGATCTCCCGGTCGCCGACGGTTTGGCGGCTGACGCTGCCCTCCAGGAAACGCACTTCATAGTCGTCGCGCGCGGAGTGCGGCGGAACCCAGTAGCCGATGCGGCAATGGTCGCCTTCCTCGCTGATGGAATGGAGCCGGTAAAACTTCCCCTTGACCTTGACGTACTGATCCATGCCCTCGCAAAACCTCCCCAATTTGTTTTTCCGCCCCGGGCCGGCCGCTCCGGAGAGCGGATTTTTGGGCCGGTATGTTTCAAAAAGATTAAGCCGGCGCGGCCCTCAAGGTAACCGGTGCCGTCCGGAAAGCGCTCCTTTCCTATAGTTTGCTGCCGCCGGCGGCGAAAGATACGCCGCCCGGCGCCAGGGAATTGTGAATTTTTGAGGATCTGCGATCCAGAGCAGGAATCAGAAGGCCGCGACGCGAATAAATCAACTATAAAGTAGTCCATCAACTTCAGACGATAACGGAGGTTTGCGCTCCATGAGCGATAAGAATTCGACTCCAGCCCGAAAGAAGTCCTACCTCATCGACATGGACGGGGTTTTGGTCCAGGGCGACCGGCCGATTCCGGGCGCCGGCGATTTTATTCAACGGCTGATCCAGGGCGGACACAAGTTTTTGATCCTCACCAACAACTCCCGCTATACGCCCCAGGACCTGCAGCACCGGCTGCAGACCATCGGCCTTTCGGTCACGGCGGACCATTTTTTCAGCAGCGCCATGGCCACGGCCAAATTCATCAAGTCGCAAAAACCGCACGGCTCTGCCTATGTACTGGGCGGGACCGGTCTCTATCAGGCCCTGAACGAGGTCGGCTATACGCTGACCGATTACAACCCGGACTTCGTGGTGCTGGGCGAAACCGATTCTTACTCATACGATAAGATCATCCGGGCTTCGCAGTTGATCCTCTCCGGGGTGCCTTTCATCGCCACCAACCCCGACCCGGCCGCGCCGGGCGAGGGCGGCAGCGTTCCCGCCTGCGGCGCGGTGGCCGCGCTGCTGGAGAAGGCCACCGGCTACATCCCGTATTTCGTCGGCAAACCCAATCCGCTGGTGATGCGGATCGCCCTGCGCACCCTGGATGAGCATTCGGAGAACGCGGTGATGATCGGCGACCGGATGGACACCGACGTCAAGGTGGGCCTGGAGTCGGGCCTGGAGACCATCCTGGTGCTGAGCGGCGTGACCAGCCGCGAGCTGATCCTGAAGTTCCCGTACCGGCCCGGCCGGGTGGTCGGCTCGGTGGCGGAGATTGAGCCGTAGGGTGGAGAACCCGGATATGGGCTCATCAGCCGGGAGCTATTTCCAATGTTACTCAACTTATAGAACCTGGGGTAAATAACAGATTTTCAAAAACGGCCGGTAGGCCGTTTTTCTTTTTTAGGCTCGGCCGGCCTCCGCCGGGCTCCCGGCTCTCGGAGGACGTTTGCGACGACTGTGCTATATAAGTTGAATTAAATTTCTATTATGCATCATGTCCCTAAAGCCGGCCATGATGGAAAAAATAAGGAATTTAATTCAACTTATTACCGCAGTAATAGGATGAAATAAATTCCGTTTTGAT